>JAGBTC010000209.1 GCA_017631545.1 Oscillospiraceae bacterium | reverse complement strand
CCGTTTTATGAAGCAGGTGGAGCAGCGTGAGCGCGGCGACGACGAGACCGAGATGCTGGATGAGGATTTCCTCACCGCTCTGGAGTACGGTATGCCCCCCACGGGCGGCATGGGTATGGGCATCGACCGCTGTGTCATGCTCCTCACCGGCCAGGATACCATCCGCGAGGTCATCCTGTTCCCCACCATGAAGCCTCTGGATCAATAAACGAACAGAAAAGCAACCCCATCGGCTTGGCCGATGGGGTTGTTTGCGTCTTGCGCCGAGGGGATCGAGGGGGAAAATGTGCATACCGATTTTGCTTGAATTGTTATTTATAAGGTATAAATGCAAAAATTGCTTGACAATCGGGATTTCTGCCTTTACCATATAAGCGTTTAGAAGACCCGGTTGACCAAGGGAGGGACTGTGATGGAACAGATCACCAGCCGGAAAAATCCGCTGATCACCCATATCCGCAAGCTGACCGTGGACCGTGCCTATCGCCGGGAGTGCGGTGAATATTTGGGCGATGGGCTCAAGCTTCTGGCTGAGGCGGTGCGATGGAATGCGCCGCTGACCTGTGTGGTATTCACCGCCGGAACGGTGCTGCCCGACCTGCCCAACGGGGTGCGTGTGGTGGAAGTGCCCGAAGATGTGATGCAGGCCATCTCACCCATGAAGGCGCCGCAAGGGGCGCTGTTCCTGTGCCGTATGCCCCATATTCAGCCGCCCGAGCGGCTGGAGGGCGGACGCTATCTGGTGCTGGACGGCCTGCAGGATCCGGGCAATGTAGGCACCATCTGGCGTACGGCGGACGCGCTGGGCGCGGACGGGCTGCTGCTTACGGGAGAGTGTGCCGATGCGTGGAATTCCAAAACGGTGCGTGCCACCATGGGCGCGTGCTTCCGGCTGCCGGTGTATGAAATGCAACGGCAGGCCGTACCCGCCCTGTTGGAGCGATCCGACCTGCCGTTGTATGCTACGGCGCTGTTGGAAGATACCCTTGATCTGCGCGACGCCGATTTGAGTCGGTGCGCCGTGGTCATCGGGAGTGAGGGCAGCGGCGTGTCCGACGCGCTGCTGCACGCAAGCGCAAAGACCTTGAAAATTCCCATGCGGGCGCGGTGTGAGTCGCTCAACGCCGCCTGTGCCGCCACGGTGGTGCTGTGGGAGATGGCCCGTTAAACTTTATGAAGGCCAAGTCGGTGATAGAGCCCTTGTAGCATAGCGAAGGCAACGATGAAGATGCCCAGGAACAGAACGAATGCGGGTACGTAGCTGCCGAACCAATCGGCGATAACGCCGGGGATGGGGCCAAAGGCCAAGGAACCCAAAGTATAAGCCATATTGAAGGAGCGCACACCGTCGGCATATCCGTTGGCGCCGTAAAGGTCAGCAGACCACTGATAGGTGGAGATAGAACCGGAGGAGAGGCCAAAACCGTACAGAAAAACGGCGAGGAAAACCAAAGGCCCACAGCCCAGAGGAGTGAGGGTCAACAGAGCAAGGCCCACAGCAGCCATTCCACAGACGATGAAGTTACCTCGCCAGCCGCCAACCCGGTCATAGAGATCGGCACAAAGGACCTTGGACACCATGATGAGCATACCCATGAGTGAAATGACGGAGGCAACCAGCATTTCGTCATAGCCCTCCGTACGCAGCAGGACGGAGATCTGGGTGTAACCCACACCAATGGGACCGCCAAACAGTGCCGTGGTCAGCAAGATCATGCCGTTCTGAAGGCGTGTGACATGAGGAGGTTCTGCCAGACGGGGAGGTGCCTTTTCTTTGACTTTTTTGTTTTCGGCCTCGTTGTATGGGGTCATGGACAGCTCTTCAGGTGTGTTATGGAGCAGCAGGATAGCCACCAGTGCCAGCAGCAGGCACAGTCCACTGTGAATCAGAAAGGTGGTATTCAGACCGAACCGAGCAATCAGACCGGTCAGAATGGGAGGGGCGACCAACAGTGCAAGACCACTGGTGGCTGCAGAGATGCCCATGGCAAGGCTGCGCCGGGTTTCAAACCACTTGACCAGAATAAAAGCTACCGGGACAGAGCCGCCAAAGGTGTAACCCACGCCAAGAAGGGCGGCACAGCAGCAGTAGGCAAAGAAAGAGTCAAAAAAGGCAAAGCCCAGATAGCATGCGGCTACCAACAGGTTGCCCAAACCAATCACCTTGCGTGCACCGAAGCGACGGCACAGGGGATTGACCATAAGCATGGACAGCAGAGAAAACAGATTTCGTACCGTAGGCAGCAAAGATGCTTGGGAATTGGAAAAGCCCTTTTCAAGGATAATATCGGGAGTGAAGAAGGATAGGACGTTGATACCAAGACCCAGTGCCACGAACAGGGTAAGTGCGGTGCCAAAGCAGATTACCCACGCGTAGTGCGGACGTTGCTTAAAAGAAAACATAACATTACCACCTTGATTAACTGTTACCTGTGACACTATACACCACTTTTTGATTTTGTCAATAGAAGACGCATATATAATGTTCAAAGAAAGGAGCAGTTGGAATGTCAGCGTTGAAATATTGGCTCTGGCTGGCCACGCGCAGAGGCGTTGGAATACAGGGCGTGCAGCGGGTGCTGGAGCATTTCGGAACACCCGAGCAGGCCTACTTTGCTGACCCCGGTGCCTTTGAGCTGCTACCCCGTGGGGCGGCAGAGGGGCTGCGGGATCGCTCCATGGACAAGGCAGAACGCATCCTTGCCGATTGTGACCGGCTGGGCATCCGCATCATGACCATACAGGACGCGGACTATCCCGAGCGGCTGCGCCAGCTGGAGGACGCACCCTGTATCCTCTACCTGAAGGGGCGTATATCCCAGCTGGATGAGGAGGTCACCGTGGGCATCGTGGGCAGCCGTGAGGCCAGCGAGTACGGAAAACAGGTGGCCGGGCGGCTGGGTCTGGAGCTGGCCCGGGGCGGCGCGGTGGTGGTGTCCGGCACGGCTGCCGGCATCGATTCCTGCGCCGTGCGCGGAGCCCTTCGGGGCGGCGGACGGGCGGTTTGCGTGCTGGGCGGCGGCATCGACGTGCCCTATCCCAAGTGGAACGCGCCGTTGTATCAGGATGTGGCCGCCAGCGGCCTGCTGATCAGCGAGTATCCGCCCGGAACCACCAACGACGGGCCGCACTTCCCGGTGCGAAACCGGATCATCAGCGGCCTTTCTCTGGGTGTCGTAGTGGTGGAGGCCAAGGAGTACGGCAGCGGCGCGGTCATCACCGCCAACCACGCGCTGGAGCAGAACCGGGATGTGTTTGCCGTGCCCGGCAATGTGGACGCACACAACAGTCGGGGCTGCAATCGGCTGATCCAACAGGGAGCCAAGCCGGTGCTGTCGGCCGAGGATATCCTTGTGGAGTATCGTGACCGCTATCCCGTGCGACTGGTGCGGGTACCGCCCCTGTCCGGGGAGGAAGCGGAACACAGGCTGGAGCAGACCCGGACGCAGCCGGACACCCCCCTTCGACAAAAAACAGCCGTTGACAAGACGAAAGACAGGGAATATAGTTTGAGCAAGCGCAGCCGGCAGGGGCTGACCGATGACGAGATCGCCCTGCTGCACGCGCTCCGGGGCAAAAGCGCCCAGCCCGACGAGCTGGTGGAGCTGACCCAGATCCCCGCCCGGCGGGTGCTGTCGGCGCTGACCATGCTGCAGATCGCCGGCTGCGTGGAGGAAAAGCCCGGAAAACGCTTTGTCTCCCTTGTGGAACTGACGGACGAATCTTAAATGGCCTGCCGCAGGCGCGGCGGGCAAATGGAGGATAAAATGGCAAGCAATCTTGTGATCGTGGAGTCCCCTTCCAAGGCAAAGACCATTGGAAAGTATCTTGGCCCGGACTATGTGGTCAAGGCATCGATGGGTCATGTGCGTGACCTGCCCAAAAGCACCCTTGGCGTAGACATTGAGCATGATTTCCAACCGGAATATCAGCCCATCAAGGGCAAAGAGGAAATCATCCGTGAGCTGAAAAAGGCGGCGAAGGACAGCGAAAAGGTCTACCTTGCCACCGACCCGGACCGGGAAGGTGAGGCCATCTCCTGGCATTTGAAGGAGCTGCTGAAGATCCCGGACGAAAAGACCTACCGCGTGACCTTTAACGAGATCACCAAGCGCGTGGTCACCCAGTCCATCGCCCAGCCCCGCGCCCTTGACCGGGCGCTGGTGGACGCCCAGCAGGCCCGGCGTGTGCTGGATCGTGTGGTGGGCTATCAGCTGTCCCCGCTGCTGTGGAAAAAGGTGCGCCGCGGGCTTTCCGCCGGCCGTGTGCAGTCGGTGGCCACCCGTATGGTGGTGGAGCGGGAGGCGGAGATCAACGCCTTCCAGAGCCAGGAATACTGGACGCTGGAGGCGGAGCTTTCCCGTATCGCCCCCAATCTTGGCGGCTTCAAGGCGCAGTACCACGGCAAGGACAAGCTCTCCCTTTCCAACGAGGAACAGGCCGACGGGGTGATCCGCGCCGTGGAGAACAGCCCCTTCGTGGTTGCCAAGGTCAAGCGGCAGGACAAGACCCGTCAGCCCGCGCCCCCCTTTACCACCTCTACTTTGCAGCAGGAGGCCTCCCGTAAGCTGAATATGAGCCCCGCGCGCACCATGTCGGTGGCACAGCAGCTGTACGAGGGCGTGGACATCGCCGGGGAGGGCACCGTGGGTCTGATCACCTATATGCGTACCGACTCTCTGCGTCTGTCCGATGAGGCGCTGGCGCAGGCCAAGCAGTTTATCTGCGGCCGCTACGGAGCGGATTACTATCCCTCCAAGACCCGCGTGTACAAGACCAAGTCCGGCGCGCAGGACGCCCACGAGGCCATCCGGCCATCCGATGTGACCCTGACCCCGGAGGATGTGAAAAAAGACCTCACCGGCGAGCAGTATCGCCTTTATAAGCTGATCTGGAGCCGTTTTCTGGCCTGCCAGATGGCCAGCGCCGTGTACGACAGCGTCTCCATTGAAGTGGAATCGGCCGGCCACCTGTTCCGTGCCAACCACGCCAGCGTGAAGTTCAGCGGCTTTACCGCCGTGTATGAGGAGGGCAAGGACGAGGAGGAGGAGATCAGCCAGTCTCCGCTGCCCGACCTGAAAGAAGGGGAGAAGCTTACCCTGATGCAGATGCACAAGGAGCGGCACTTCACCCAGCCCCCTGCCCGGTACACCGAGGCCACGCTGATCCGTGCGCTGGAAGAAAAGGGGATCGGCCGCCCCTCCACCTATGCGCCTACCATTTCCACCATCCTCAACCGTATGTATGTCATCAAGGAGGGCAAGGCGCTGCGCTCCACCCCCGTTGGCGAGGCGGTCACCGCCTGGATGAACCGCAATTTCAGCAGCATCATGGACTATGAGTTCACCGCCAAAATGGAGGAGAAGCTGGACACGGTGGAAAAGGGTGCCATCCGCTGGCAGGCGCTGCTCAATGACTTTTACGGCGACTTTGGTCCCGGTATTTCCGCCGCGGAGAAGAGCGAGCCGGTGCGCCCGGGCGAGTGGCGCACGGACGAGGTGTGCCCCACCTGCGGCAAGCCGCTGGTCATCAAGGTGGGCAAATTCGGAATGTTCCTTGCCTGCCAGGGCTGGATGGACGAGGAAAATCCCTGTAACTTCACCATGCCCATGATCGTGGAGATGCCCGGAAAGTGCCACCTGTGCGGCGGCCGGCTGGTTAAGCGCACCGGCGTGGGCAAGGATTCGGGCAAGCAGTTCACCTACTACTGCTGCGAGTTCAATAACAGCAAGAACAAGAGCAAGGCGTGTGACTTCCGCACCTTTGATGTGCCCACGAAGGACAACTGTCCCGTGTGCGGCAGAACCATGTTCAAAAAAGCCGGTCGGGGTGCGAAGAAGCCCTACTGCATCCATGAGGATTGCGCCAACTTCACCCCGGAGGACAAGCGCGGCGGCTGGAAAAAGCCTGCCGAGGGCACGGCGAAGAAACCTGCGGCTAAAAAGACCGCCGCAAAAAAGACAACCGCCCGTAAGACCGCTAAAAAGGCGGAGAAATAACACCGGCGAGGTATTGAATGCGCCGGACCCTATG
>JAGBTC010000208.1 GCA_017631545.1 Oscillospiraceae bacterium | reverse complement strand
GTCATGCTCATCGACGAGGTCGCCTCCGGCAATATGCGCGTGTACAAGAACGGCGAGTACATCGACCCCATGACCCTGAACAAGCTGTTCTTCGCTTAAGCTTTTCACCCTTGATCCGGCACCAGAGGAGAAATTTCTCCTCTGGCGCCGGCGCTGTATTTCTACGCTTTTTAGGAGGGCCTTATGGGCGGTTTCTTTGGGGCCATCGCCAAGCACGATGTGACCCTTGATATTTTCTTCGGAGTGGACTACCACTCCCACCTGGGTACCCGCCGGGGCGGCATGATCGTTTACGATGCCGAACACGGGTTCCACCGTCAGATCCACAACATCGAGAACACCCCCTTCCGCACCAAGTTCGAGAAGGATCTGCCGGAATTCCGCGGACACAGCGGCATCGGCTGCATCAGCGACACCGATCCCCAGCCTCTGCTGGTGCGTTCCCATCTGGGTCTGTACGCCATCTCCACCGTGGGCATCATCAACAATGCCGAGGAGCTGGTGCACAAGTACTTCTCCGACCACGGCCACCAGTTCATGGCCATGAGTTCGGGCAAGGTCAACGCTACCGAGCTGGTCGCCGCCCTCATCAACCAGAAGGAAAATCTGGTGGACGGCATCCTGCACGCCCAAGATGAAATCAAGGGTTCTGCCACCATCCTCATTCTCACTCCCGAGTGCATCATCGCCGCCCGTGACAAGGTGGGACGGCTGCCCGTGCTCATCGGTCAGGGGGAGGACGGCTGCTGCGTGTCCTTTGAGTCCTTTGCCTATCACAAGCTGGGCTATGAGGACGCCTATGAGCTGGGCCCCCGGGAAATCGTAAAGCTCACCGCCGACGGCTTTGAACAGCTCTCCCCTCCCGGCGAGGAGATGAAGGTCTGTGCCTTCCTGTGGACCTACTACGGCTACCCCAACTCCAACTACGAGGGAAAGAATGTAGAGGTCATGCGCTATAAAAACGGCGAGATCATGGCCCGGGCCGACCGGGAACGGGGTCTTGCCCAGGATGTGGACTATGTGGCCGGCATTCCCGACTCCGGTATCCCCCACGCCATCGGCTACGCCAACGAGAGCCACGCCCCCTTCGCCCGTCCCTTCGTCAAGTACACTCCCACCTGGTCCCGTTCCTTCACCCCCACTAACCAAAAGGTACGCAGCCAGGTGGCCAAAATGAAGCAGAACCCCGTCCCCGAACTCATTCAGGGCAAAAAGCTGCTGTTTGTGGACGACTCCATCGTGCGCGGCACCCAGCTGAAGGAGACGGTGGAATTTCTGTACGAGTCGGGCGCGAAAGAGGTACATATGCGTTCCGCCTGCCCCCCCATCATGTACGGCTGCAAGTATCTGAACTTCTCCAGCAGCAAGTCGGAGATGGAGCTGCTCACCCGCACCACGGTGCAGGAGCTGGAGGGTGACGATGGCCAGAAGCATCTGGACGAGTATGCCGACGCGCGCACCGAGCGCGGCCAGTGTATGCTCAAAACCATCTGCGAGAAGTTCGGCTTCGACTCGCTGGGCTACCAGTCCCTGGACGGCGTGCTGGAGGCCATCGGTCTGGATCGGGATAAGGTGTGTACCTACTGCTGGTCGGGAAAAGAGTAATATAAACACAGAACATTCACTTCTGAAAAGGAGCTGCTGAATATGGATCACAAGAATTCTCAGTCGGCCAGCTACGCCGCTGCCGGCGTGGACATTGTCGCCGGTTACCGCGCCGTTGAGCTGATGAAAAAGCATGTTGCCCGCACCCGCAATGAGGGCTGTCTGGACGATGTGGGCGGCTTTGGCGGCTGCTTCGGCCTGCCCATCGCCGGCATGGAGGAGCCCGTTCTGGTCTCCGGCACCGACGGCTGCGGCACCAAGGTCAAGCTGGCCATTCTCATGGACAAGCATGACACCATCGGCATCGACGCCGTGGCCATGTGCGTCAACGACATCATCTGCGTGGGCGCAAAGCCCCTGTTCTTCCTGGACTACATCGCCTGCGGCAAGAATGTCCCCGAGAAGATCGCCGAGATCGTGGGCGGCGTAGCCGAGGGCTGTGTGCAGTCCGGTGCCGCCCTCATCGGCGGTGAGACCGCCGAGCATCCCGGTCTGATGCCCGTAGAGGACTACGATCTGGCCGGTTTCGCCGTGGGTATCGTGGACAAGAAGAAGATCATTGACAACACCCGTATGGCCGAGGGAGATGTGGTCATCGCCCTGCCCTCCACCGGCATCCACTCCAACGGCTTCTCCCTGTGCCGCAAGGTGTTCGACATCGACAACAACAACCCCGAGCTGTACATTGCCCGGGAAGAGCTGGGCGGCAAGACCATTGCCGAGGCTCTGCTGACCCCCACCAAGATCTATGTCAAGCCCGTGCTGGCGCTGCTGGAGAAGGTGGATGTCAAGGGCATCAGCCACATCACCGGCGGCGGCTTCTACGAGAATATCCCCCGCTCCATCCCCGACGGCCTGTGCGCCAAGATCGACAAGAGCGCCGTCAAGGTGCTGCCCATCTTCGACATGATCGCCAAGTGGGGCAACATCCCCGAGCGCGATATGTTCAACACCTATAACATGGGCGTTGGCATGAGCATCGTGGTTCCTGCTGCCCAGGCGGACACCGCCCTGTCTGTGCTGAAGGAGCAGGGCATCGACGCCTACCTCATGGGCACCATCGTCAAGGGTGAGGAAAAGGTGATCCTGGAATGAAACGGATCGCTGTTCTTGTCTCCGGCGGAGGCACCAACCTGCAGGCACTCATCGACGCCCAGAACCGGGGCGAGATCGTGGGCGGCGAAATTGCCGCCGTCATCTCCTCCACCTCCGACGCCTATGCGCTGGAGCGCGCCGCAAAGGCGGGCATCCCCGGCTGTGTGATTGCCCGAAAGGAGTTTGCCTCCAATCAGGCCATGACGCTGGCGCTGGTGGACAAGCTGAAAGCGCTGAACATCGACCTGGTGGTGCTGGCCGGCTTTATGGTCATCCTCACCGAGGAGATGGTCAACACCTACCCCAACGCCATCATCAATGTCCATCCTGCCCTCATCCCCTCCTTCGCCGGCCCGGGCTGCTACGGCCTGCATGTGCATGAAAAGGCGCTGGAATACGGGGTGAAGCTGTCCGGCGCTACCGTTCACTTTGTCAGCGCCGAGTGCGACGGCGGCCCCATCATCAGCCAGAAAGCAGTGGAGGTGCTGCCCGACGACACCCCCGAGGTGCTTCAGCGGCGCATTATGGAGCAGGCGGAGTGGAAATTGCTGCCCCAGGCCGTGTCCCTGTTCTGTCAGGACAAACTCAAGGTAGAGGGCCGCACCGTGCGTATCCTCGCCTGACCCTCGCGCCCTTACAATCCAATCATGCGGTATGACTGACGGAAGTGGAATGAACCACAGGGAGTACCGTATTGAGCATTGCCGACCGTCTGGGCGCACCGTATCTGCTTGGTATCGGTGCGCCCTGTTTTAACTGAAAGGAGAAACGATCATGCAGCTTCTGGACTTCAACAACATCCTCGCCAATCACGCCTATCCCGGCCGGGGCATCATGCTGGGCCGCTCCGCCGACAACAAAAAGGCGGTCATCGCCTACTTCATCATGGGCCGCAGCGAGAACAGCCGCAACCGCATCTTCGAGACCACCGCCGACGGCATCCGCACCAAGGCCTTTGACGAGAGCAAGATGGTGGATCCCTCCCTCATCATCTACCACCCCGTGCGCGTGGTGGGTGACACCACCGTGGTCACCAACGGCGACCAGACGGACACCGTTCGCGACTTCCTGCTGGAGGGCAAGAGCTATATTGAGGCGCTGCGTAAGCGCTGCTACGAGCCCGATCCCCCCAACTATACCCCCCGCATCTCCGGCGTGGTGAACAAGGACGGCTCCTACTGCCTGTCCATCCTCAAGTCCGCCGACGGTGACCCCGACTGCAACCACCGTTTCTTCTATGAGTATGACGCCCCCGTGGCCGGCACCGGCCACTTCATCCACACCTATCAGGAAAACCTTGACCCCCTGCCCTCCTTCGAGGGTGAGCCCCGCAAGGTGGCCGTCACCGCGCCCGACGCCAAGACGCTGGCACAGGAGCTGTGGGCCAACCTGAACGCAGACAACAAGGTGTCCCTGTATGTGGAGTACATCGACCTTGCCGATGGCAAGCGCGAGAGCATCATCATCAACAAGCACAACTAAGGAGGAGACTGACATGACCGAACTGGAACTGAAATACGGCTGTAACCCCAATCAGAAGCCTGCCCGCCTGTATATGTCCGAGGGCGAGCTGCCCATCACCGTACTCAACGGCAAGCCGGGCTACATCAACTTTATGGACGCACTGAACTCCTGGCAGCTGGTCAAGGCGCTGAAGAAGTCCACCGGCCTGCCTGCCGCCGCCTCCTTCAAGCATGTGTCTCCTGCCGGCGCCGCGCTGGGCAAGCCCCTGACCGATGTGGAGCGCAAGATCTTCTTCGCCCCCGAGGGTGACCTGTCCCCCATCGCCTGCGCCTACATCCGCGCCCGTGGCGCTGACCGTCTGTGTTCCTTCGGCGACTGGGCGGCTCTGTCCGATGTATGCGACGCGGATACTGCCCGCTATCTGGCTGCCGAGGTGTCCGACGGTGTCATCGCCCCAGGCTATACCGACGAGGCGCTGGAGATCCTAAAGACCAAGCGCAAGGGCGGCTACAATGTGGTGCAGATCGACCCCGACTACGAGCCCAACCCCGTGGAGCGGCGCAATATCTACGGCATCTGGTTCGAGCAGGGCTACAACGATCTGACCATCGACGAGAAGATGCTGGAAAACATCGTCACTGCTAACAAGGAACTGTCCCAGGATGCCAAGAACGACATGCTGCTGTCCCTCATCACCCTGAAGTACACCCAGTCCAACTCCGTGTGCTACGTCGAGGACGGCATG
>JAGBTC010000207.1 GCA_017631545.1 Oscillospiraceae bacterium | reverse complement strand
TTAACAGCTTCCGCCGCGTGGAGGTAGTGGACACCCACACCCCGCTGGCACAGGTGGCCGTCACCTTGTCCAAGGTCGACCATGTGCTGGTGCGCCCGGCCAACCAGCTGGAGTGTACCCTGCCCGTAGACGCAGATCTGAAATCCATCAAGCAGGAGATCTCCCTGACCAGCGACACGGTGGAAGCTCCTGTGACCGAGGGGCAGTCTCTTGGTACTCTCACACTGACCTACGGCGACAAGACGCTGGGCACGGTGGATCTGGTCGCGGTGAACGGCGTGGAGCGTTCGGTCTTTCTCTACCGACTGACCCAGATCCGGGAATTTTTCAGCAAGCCCATCTTCAAGATCCTGGGCCTGCTGCTGGTGCTGGTGCTGGTGATCATTATCGTGCGCCTGTTCCTTAAGCACCCCCACCGCCGCTACAAGTCTCGCCGGGGCGGCTCTTACCGCCGCAACTACACCGGGCGCAGACGGCGCTAATTCCACCTTCCGAAAAGCACGCAGACTATGCTCTGCGTGCTTTTTTCCGCTCCCGGGGCATATATTCCCCCGAGGAGGGATATCACCATGCTCAAAACGCTGCTCAGCGCCCGATACCGGGACACACTTGCGGCCGTGGGACTGCTGTGCGCCGCCGCCGCGCTGCTGTTCTACCCTCAACACGCCCTGCAGGCCGCCCGGGATGGGCTCACCCTGTGCGGCAATGTGGTCGTTCCCTCCCTGTTCCCCTTTTTTGTGCTGTCCGGTCTGGCGGTGGAGCTGGGCATGGCCCAGCAGCTGGGACGCGCGCTGGAACGGGTGATGCAGCCCCTGTTCCGAGTAGATGGGGTAGGCGCGTGCGCGCTGGTACTTGGCTTTGTGGGGGGCTACCCCGTGGGAGCGCGCACCGCCATCAGCCTGTACCGCTCCGGGCAACTCTCTCGCGTTCAGACCCAGCGCCTGCTGGCCTTTTGCAATAACTCCGGCCCGGCCTTCATTCTGGGCGTGGTGGGCGCAGGGGTGTTTTCCAGCAGCCGGGTGGGACTGCTGCTGTATCTGGTACATATGGCCGCATCGCTGTGCGTGGGGGTGCTGTTTCGCTTTTACGGCGGACGGGAAACGCACGCGCCCGCCTGTCCTCGCTGCGGCACGCCGGTACGGACGGTGCGCTTTTCCGCCGCCTTCACCGCCGCCGTGGCGCAGGCGGTCAGCTCCATCCTGAGCATCTGCGCCTTTGTGATCCTCTTCGCCGTGGTGGTACAGCTGCTCACCCGCTGCGGACTGCTCACCCTTCTGGCGCGGCCGCTGGCCGCCCTGCTGCACCCACTGGGCGTGGATGAGCGTCAGGCGCACCTGCTGCTGACCGGTCTGCTGGAGGTGACCGCCGGAGTCACCTCCCTGTCCGGCCCTTCGTCCGCCCATGTATCCATGGCCGTCTTCCTGCTGGGCTGGGCTGGGCTGAGCGTCCATTGTCAGGTGCTGTCCTTCCTTGCCGACAGCGACCTGTCCTCGGGCACCTATCTGGCCGGCAAGGCCGTCCACGCAGCGCTGTGCGCCCTGTTCACCGGTCTGCTCGCCCACCTGTTCCCCCTGCCCCAGCCGGTGTCCGGCTATCTGACGCAGGCGGTCTCCGGGTTGACGGGATTGGAGTTTATCCCCGTATTCGCGCTGTGCGCGGTGTGCGCGTGGCTGCTGTTCCTGCTGTTTTTCGCCCTCACCCTGCGCGCCGGGCGCACGCGAAAAAAAGTGGTGGAAAAGCCGGGGAAAAT
>JAGBTC010000206.1 GCA_017631545.1 Oscillospiraceae bacterium | reverse complement strand
GCAAGCCTGAATGTTCCTGCGGCCGACCAACTGTGCCGGGCCGCGGCGAACCAATCAGTGCGCAGGGGCGGCCTTTGGCCGCCTGCCGGTGACATTCATCTCAGCTTAATAGCCGGCGGAGTGCGGTAGACAGATATACTTGCAGATAGTAGGCAATGCGGCAGCACAAATCGGCGCTGAATGAGTCAGATCGTTCCGCCGGCCGATGGGTAGGATAGCCACGGATACTGCCAAAAGGAAGTTCTAAGAAACCATGGGTTTCTTAGCGCCTTTTTCGTGTCTTTTGTGGCGAGACAAAAGACACCCGCCCGGGGGCGGAACATCCCCTTTCCTCTCCCGGAAGTGGAACATCCCCATGACGGAAGAAACGGTGTACCCCACGGTACACCGTTTCTCTGTTTGCGTTATTGCACATGGACATGGTTGTTGATATGCTCGGCGCAGTAGCAATAGTAGCCCTCGCACTTGGAGCAGTAGCGGAATTCCGTATTGGGGTGGGTGGCATCGGTGGCACCGCACACGGCGCACTTGTGCAGATAGCCCTGCCGCTCCACCTGCCGCCGGGCGGCATTCAGGTCAACGGTGCGGCGGGTGACCTGCCGGTGGCGCTTGGCCTGGGCTCTCCCCTGTCCGGCGGCACTCATCAGATCGTCCCAGAAAAACAGCAGATAATTGAATATGGCCACCACGGGCA
Source organism: Oscillospiraceae bacterium (assembly GCA_017631545.1). Lineage (GTDB taxonomy): Bacteria > Bacillota > Clostridia > Oscillospirales > Oscillospiraceae > Lawsonibacter. Next base: position 2,251 of record JAGBTC010000206.1, on the reverse strand, counting down.
GCAGCGCCATCAAATACTGCCCTGCACCGATGCGGGCAAAGATGTCAAAGGCAAACAGCGCCGCGTCCAGCCACGCCAGCCATTTGGCCTTGACCGGAATAATATACATGACCAGAAACTGTGCGTCCGGGAACAGGGTGGCAAAGGCGAGGAACAGAGATAGGTTGACATAATACATATCCGCCGTCACCGCGCCCATATTGCCTGCAAAGCCAATGACGAAACCGCTCAGAATATTCAGCACAACCCCAAGTCCGTAGTATACGGTAAAGCGTGTGCTGCCCCAAATCTGCTCCAGCTGCGTCCCCAGCGAATAATAGCAAAACAAAAACAGGACAAAAAACAGTGGGTTACCGTAGTTGGTGGGGACGAACACAAAGGTGAACAGCCGCCACACCTGCCCCTGCAAGATCGCGCCGGGGACAAAGCACAGCAGCGAGGACAGGGAAAACTGCCGGCTGACCAGATCCATCAGGTAGACGAACACATTGCCGATGACGATGTACTTCATCAGCCCGGGAACGGACAGCTTGGGGTGGTTATAGCAAAAGCGGCTGAGCCACTTGGACAGGGTCTGCACAGCAACGACCTCCCTTACATCATATCAAAAGGTATTGTACCCGTCTTTTGGGAAAAAGTCTATGGAGTATTTGTAAATTTCTGCGCCCGAGTCGGATGGCCGCTAACGGGAACGGTGGGCGACCGCAGAGGGTCGCCCCTACAAAAAATCCGGGGAGATATCAGCGTAGGGGTGGGCCTGTGCGCCCACCTGACCAAAAGTCACAGTTTTCCCACAACAAAACCCGGCACACCGAAATTGGGTGTGCCGGGTTGCTTGTTATAAAATTACTTCTTGGCCTTGGTGTCCACAACATCCTTCAGCAGGGCGGCAAAGTCCTCAAAGGACATGGCGCCCAGATCGCCGTCGGCGCGGTGACGGGGGGAGACGGTGCCGTTCTCCATATCCCGGTCGCCCACCACCAGCATATAGGGGATCTTGTCCAGCTGGGCCTCGCGGATCTTCTTGCCGATCTTCTCGTTGCGGTAGTCCACTTCCACGCGGAAGCCCATGGACTCCAGCACCTTGGCCTTGTCCGCGCAGTAGTCGGCGGCGCGGTCGGTAACAGGCAGGAAGCGTACCTGCTCGGGCGCCATCCAGGTGGGCAGCGCGCCGGCGTACTCCTCGATCAGGTAGGCCAGGGTGCGCTCGTAGCAGCCCAGAGAGGTGCGGTGGATGATGTAGGGCAGCGCCTTCTCGCCGTTCTCATCAATATAGTACATACCGAACTTGGCGGCCAGCAGCATATCGATCTGGATGGTGACGATGGTGTCCTCCTTGCCAAAGACATTCTTATACTGAATGTCCAGCTTGGGGCCGTAGAAGGCGGCCTCGTCGATACCGATCTCATACTTCACGCCCAGATCGTCCAGGATCTGACCCATGACCCGCTGCGCCTCGTTCCACTGCTCGGCCGTGCCCTCGTACTTGGCGGTGTTCTTGGGATCCCACTGGGAGAAGCGGAAGGTACACTTGTCCAGCATACCCACGGTGTCCAGACAGTACTTGGCCAGATCCAGACAGTCCTTGAATTCCTCCTCCAGCTGGTCGGGGCGCAGCACCAGATGACCCTCGGAAATGGTGAACTGGCGCACGCGGATCAGGCCGTGCATCTCGCCGGAGTCCTCGTTACGGAACAGGGTGGAAGTTTCACCCAGACGCATGGGCAGGTCGCGGTAGGAGCGCTGACGGTTCAGGTAGGCCTGATACTGGAAGGGGCAGGTCATGGGACGCAGAGCGAAGCATTCCTTGCTCTCGTCATCGGGGTCGCCCAGAATGAACATACCGTCCCGGTAGTGATCCCAGTGGCCGGAGATCTTGTACAGGTCGCTCTTGGCCATGAGGGGGGTCTTGGTGAGCTGGTAGCCGCGCTTTTGCTCCTCGTCCTCCACCCAGCGCTGCAGGGTCTGGACGGTACGGGCGCCCTTGGGCAGCATGATGGGCAGACCCTGACCGATCACATCCACGGTGGTGAAGTACTCCAGCTCACGACCCAGCTTGTTGTGGTCACGCTTGAGGGCTTCCTCCCGCTCGGCGATGTAGGCATCCAGATCGTCCTTCTTGGCAAAGGCCACGCCGTAGATGCGCTGGAGCATCTTGCGGCTGGAGTCACCACGCCAGTAGGCGCCGGTGGCGGAGGTCAGCTTGATGGCGTTGCCCTTGATGCGGCCGGTGGAGTCCAGATGGGGGCCG
>JAGBTC010000205.1 GCA_017631545.1 Oscillospiraceae bacterium | reverse complement strand
TAAGAACCTGCTTTACAATGGATAGCTTCTCTTCTTTGCTGCGTATAGTGTATTTCCTCGGCATATTTTCACCTCCCTTTCTGATTATAGCGCAAAAAGATGGTAGGCACTTTCGTGTCTACCATCTTTTTATCACTTCAGGATGTTCCGTCAGCCTTTTCTTGCTTATCAGCCGTCCTCCAGCAGTTCACGCAGGCGTGCGATGGCTCGGCGCTCAATGCGCGACACCTGCACCTGTGACACCCCGATGATGCGGGCCACGCGGCTTTGGGTCAGGGTGCGATAGTAGCGCAGCAGCAGTACCTGCTGCTCCTGCTCAGACAGCTGTCCCAGCGCCTGGCGCAGCACCACCTGTTCCACCACCTGCTCCTCCATGCCGCCGGTGCCCAGCAGGCTCTCCAGCGTCAGGCCGTCCCCGGTCTCCATTTGCAGGGAGGCCACCGGCTCGGTGGCCGTCTCGGCGGCGGCGATGTCCTCGGGGGAGAGGCCGGTGTCGGCAGACAGCTCGGACAGGGTGGGCTCCCGTCCCAGCTGGCTTTGCAGACGGGAACGGGCGGTGCGAATGGCGCCGGCGCGCTCCTTGATGCCCCGGCTGACCTTCACCGCCCCGTCATCGCGCAAAAAACGGCGGATCTCCCCGGCGATCTTGGGCACGGCGTAGGTGGAAAACTGTGTGCCGAAGTCCGGGTCGTACCCTCGCACCGCCTTGAGAAAACCAAGACAGGCCAGCTGGTACAGATCGTCCGGATCTACCCCTCGCCCGTAATAGCGGCGCACGATGGACCAGATGAGCCCGGCGTTTTCCCGCAGCACCTGCTCGCAGGCGCTTTCGTCCCCCTCCCGGGCCGCGCGCAGAAGGGCAGGGGAGGACAATGTTCCGCTCACCGCGCGCCCGGCCGGCGGGAGATTTTCCGGCGCATGGTCACCGTGGTGCCCTTGCCGGGCACGGAGCGCAGGCGCAGTGTGTCCATAAAGCTTTCCATAATGGTAAAGCCCATGCCTGCGCGCTCTTCGCCGCCTGTGGTGAACATGGGGGTGCGCGCCTGTTCCACATCCGCAATGCCCACCCCCCAATCGCGTATGACGATCTCCAGACTGTTGTCCGGGTGGAGGCGAAGCTTCATGGATATCTTGCCGATGGTGTCCGGATAGGCGTGGACGATGGCGTTGGTCACCGCCTCGCTCACGGCGGTTTTAACATCGTTGAGCTCCTCCAGCGTGGGGTCAAGCTGGGCGGCAAAGCAGGCTGCCGCGGTGCGGGCGAACCCCTCGTTGGACGAACGGCTGGGGAAGTCCAGCGTGACAAAATTTTCTGCCTTCGTTCTCATGTTATGTAAACCCTCCCTTCTTCATTCAAAGCGTATGATGCGGCCAAGGCCGGCGGCCTGAAAGACCCGTTTTGCCTGAGACGGTACATTGACCACCCGCAGCTCGCCCTCCAGCCGGCACATCTGCCGGTGGGCGCGCAGCAGCACGGCGATGCCCGAGCTGTCCGTGAAGGTGACGGCGCCCATGTCGATGGTCAGCTGCCGGGGTAGCTCCCGGTCGATCTGTCCGTCCAGCTGAGTCATGATGTGCTTGGCCGCGTGGTGGTCAAGCTCGCCGGACAAGGTTGCGGTGAGCGCGCGTTGGTCGCAGATGCAGCTTACTGCCATGCCTGTCCCTCCTCAAAATGTGGTTTCCTGCTGATTATACGCCATGGGCGCTGTCGCTTTCGGGCGCTTTGGGGCGCGGAGAAAAAGAAAGAACCGCTGTGCCACGGCACAGCGGTTCTTGCGCGGTTGGTATGTTATTGCTTGCGGCGGTGCATCAGCCACCAGACCAGCCAGCCCAGCGCGATACCCACGGTGGGGGCGATGGAGGCAAAGGCGAAGATCAGCGCGGCCAGTCTGTCCCATCCGCTGTCGCGCACCAGATAGTAAAGGGCGCTGGCCAGCGCCAGCAAAACAGGCAACACAGGCACAAGCCGGGCGCTAAGGCTTCGGGTCACCCGGCACAGCAGCAGCTGCAGGCAGAAAAAGGGGATCACCGTGATATACAGCAGCACAGTAATATCCCCAAACCACGACCAGATGCATACGGGCAGGGAAAGCAAAAACACGGCCAGCAGGATCAAATCGAAATGTCGTTTCATATGCGTTCACTCCTTTCGGATGATACCACTATACCAAAGACAGGCGCCAAAGGCAATGTCTTGGGGATAAGTGGTCGTTTTTCCGGAACAAGCGTTGGATTAGTCCTTTTTTTGGGGACGGTTTTGTGCTACACTAAAAGAAACGAAGGGAAGGAGGGAACGGGAATGCTTAAACTGCTTATTGGCCGCAGCGGAACGGGAAAGACCACCCGTTTGCTGCAGAGCATCGGACAGGAGCAGGAACGCTGCGTCCTGCTGGTGCCCGACCCCCAATCCCACGAGATGGAGCGCCGTCTGTGTCAGGTGGCGGGGGATGAGGTGTGCCTGCACGCGGAGGTGCTCACCTTCAGCCGCCTTGCCAACCGTATCTTCCAGCACGCCGGCGGCCTTGGCCGGCAGGAACTGGACGCCGGCGGCCGACTGCTTTTGATGTATCGGGCGGTGCAATCGGTGGCCGGGCAGCTGGGTGTCTACTCCAAGCCCTCTCGCCGACCTGCCTTCCTCACGGGGCTGCTGGCCACGATGGACGAGCTGAAAAGCTGCTGCGTCACCCCCGAGCAGCTGACCCGGGCCGGGGAGCAGATCGGTGGCAGTGAGGGGGCGCGGCTGCGCGATCTCGGTCTGATCTGCGGGGCGTATACCGCCCTTGCCGCGCAGACGGCGCTGGATCCCCGGGATCGGCTGACCCGGGCGGAGGAAAAGCTGTCCGGCTGCTCCTGGGGCGAGGGACTGCACCTGTTTCTTGACGGATTCATTGACTTCACCCCCCAGCAGGAGCAGCTGCTCAAACGGCTGATGGCCCGGTGTGCCCGGGTGACGGTGGCGCTGACCTGCGATCACCTGCAGGAGGACGAGGACGGCATGGGCATCTTCTCCGCCGCCCGACGCACCGCCGCCCGGCTGATCCGTCTGGCCCAGCTGGAGCATATGGAGTATGAGGTGCAGGTGCTGGAGCAGCCCTCGCCTGCTCGCTCCCAGGCCATGCAGGCGCTGGAAGCGCAGCTGTTTGGCCCGCTGAGCCAGCCCAGCGCCCAAAGCGGCGGAGATGTGCGGCTGTTTTGCGCCCCCGATGCGCGCACCGAGGTGGAGTGGGCGGCGGCACAAATGCTGGAGCTTGCGCGGGAGCATGGCCTGCGCTGGAGAGATATGGCGCTGTCTGCCCGAAGCTGGGAGCGCTATGACGCGCTGGTGGACACGGTGTTCGCCCGCTACGGCATCCCGGTGTTCCGCTCGGCCATGAGTGACATTCTGCAAAAGCCGGTGCTTACGCTGGTCACCGCTGCGTTGGATACCGTGTCCGGCGGCTACAGCTACGACGATGTGTTCCGCTACCTCAAAACCGACCTGACCGACCTGAGTCGGGAGGAACGGGACATTTTGGAAAACTACGTACTTAAGTGGGAGCTGCGGGGCAGCCGCTGGACGCAGGAGGATGCGTGGGCGCTCCACCCCGGCGGCTACGGACAAAAGTGGACGGAAGAGACCCGACAGCAGCTGGCCCGGCTGGACGGCCTGCGCCGCAAAGTGGCCCGTCCGTTGGAGCGCCTGCGCCACAACCGGGACAAGACCGGCCGGGGACAGGCGGTGGCCCTGTATACCTTTTTGGAGGAGATCGGCCTGAGCGGACGGCTGGAGGAGCGTACCGAGCAGCTGCGCCAACGGGGCGAACTGACGCTGGCGGAGGAGTACCGCCAGCTGTGGGAGATTTTGTGCGGCGGTCTGGAGCAATGTGCGCGTCTGCTGGGCGATACACCCATGGAGCTGGAGGAGTTTTCCAAGCTGCTGCGGCTGGTACTGGGCCAGTACAGCGTGGGCACCATCCCGGTGTCGTTGGACCGGGTGAGCGCGGGCGAGATGCTGCGCCAGAGCGGCCATGCGGCCAAGGTGCTGTTCCTGCTGGGCGCGGACGACGCCTCCATCCCCGGTGTGGGACGGGAGAGCGGATTGCTCTCCGATGACGACCGGGAGCTGCTGGCCGGCGTGGGTGTGGAGCTTGGCCTGCGCGGTCAGGATCGGCTGTATCGGGAGATGACGGCGGTGTACACCGCCTGTGCCGCCCCCGACCGGGCGCTGTATGTCAGCTGGCCCACCCAGAGCGGCGGCGAGGAGCTGCGGGCAAGCTTCTTGGTGGAGCGGCTGCGCCGGGTGTTCCCCGATGTGAGCGTAGAGGAGGAGGGGGATGGCCTGTTTCGTCTGTGCGCCCCTGCCGCAGCGCTGGAGCAGGCAGGGATGCGTCCTGCGGTGCGCCGTGCGCTGGCCGATCTGCCTGCGTGGGAGCCGTCGGTACGGCGGCTGGAGCAGGCCGGCAGCTGGGAGCGGGGCAAGCTGTCCCGTGCGTCGGTGGAGCGGCTGTACGGCCGTCATGTGCCCATGTCCGCCTCCCGGATGGACAAGTACAAGTCCTGCCACTTTGCCTACTTTATGAATTACGGCCTGAAAGCCGAACCCCGGCGCACCGCCGGCTTTTCCGCACCGGAATACGGCACCTTTGTCCACTATGTGCTGGAGCAGGTGTTCCAGTCGGACGATTGGCGTGCCGGCTCGGACGGGGTGGATGCCCTGCGGCTCAAGGCGCTGACCCGACAGGCGGTGGAGCGCTATGTGAACGAGCAGCTGGGCGGTCTGCAGCAGCAGACGGCGCGCTTTCGCTACCTGTTCGACCGGCTGATCCGGGGCGTGGAGCGCGTGGTGGACAATGTGGCGCAGGAACTGGCCGCGTCCCACTTTGTGCCCATGGCCTTTGAGCTGGGCTTTGGCGGCAAGAATGGAACGATGCCCCCCGTGGAGGTGACCCGGGACGGCGTGACCGTCAGCGTCACCGGCGTGGTTGACCGGGTGGACGGCTGGGTGCATGAGGACAAGCTGTATCTGCGCGTGGTGGACTACAAAACGGGCGGGAAGAACTTTGACCTGACCGAGGTGGCCAACGGCATGGGCTTGCAGATGCTGCTGTACCTGTTCACCCTGTGCCGGGAGGGACAGGCGGTGTTCGGTCAGCGGGAGCTGGTTCCTGCCGGCGTGCTGTATCTGCCGGCCAAGGATGTGCCCCTCACGGGCAGCCGCGCCATGGATCAAAAGGAGCGCCGGAAGCAGACGGACAAGGCGCTCAAGCGCCGGGGTCTGCTGCTGGACGAGCCGGAGGTGCTTGCGGCCATGGAGCAGCCGGGGGAGGAGGGCATCCGCTTTCTGCCCCTGCGCGTGAGCAGGGACGGCACGGTTTCCGGCAGCGGCGTGCTGGCCAGCGCCCAGCGCTTTGAGCGGCTGGAGCGCCATGTGGACCGGGTGCTGCGGGATATCTGCGCGGAGCTGGCCGCAGGCAATATCTGTGCCGACCCCTATTGGAGGGGCGCAGATCGCAATGCCTGCCGCTACTGTGATTTTGCTGCCGCCTGCCACTTTGAGGAAAACCGGGGCGGCGACTGCTACCGCCGGCTGGAGGGCGTCAGCGCGGAGCATTTCTGGTCTGAGCTGGAGCAGCAATACCCTTGCCAACAGGAGGAGAGCCATGAAGGACAAGAGTAAGAACATTCTCATCATCAACGATATGCCCGGATACAGCAAGGTGGCCACCGCCGCCATGCTGCCCATCCTCTCCCACATGGGGCACAGCGTGTACAACCTGCCCACCGCCCTGGTGAGCAACACGCTGGACTACGGTAAGTTTGCCCTGTTGGACACCACCGACTATATGGAGCAGGCCATTGCCGTGTGGGACGAGCTGGGCTTTCAGTTTGACTGCATCACCACGGGTCTGCTGGCCAGCGGGCGGCAGGTGGAAATTATCCGTAAGTTTATCCACAGCCAGAAAAAGGACGGCCTGCTGGTCATGACCGACCCCATCATGGGGGACGAGGGCAAGCTGTACAACGGCGTGACCGAGGAGAGTGTGGAGCATATGCGCCGCCTGCTGGGGGTGGCCGATGTGATCGTGCCCAATCTGACCGAGGCGGAGTTTCTGACCGGGCGGTATCTGGGGCAGGAGCAGCTGACGCCGGAGCAGGCCCGGCAGGTGGTGGACGAGCTGCGCGCCTTCGGGCCGCGCTCGGTGGTCATCACCAGCGGACGGGAGGCGCAGACCGACCGCCATGTGGTCTGGGGCTATGACCACACCGCCGGGGAGTATTTCACCCTGCCTTACCGCTATATCAAGGTGCATTTCACCGGTACGGGGGATATGTTCTCCGCGGTGCTGGTGGGTCATCTGCTGCAGGGAATGGCTTTGCCCGAAGCGGTGAAGAAGGCTATGGACATCATGGAAAAGCTCATCTTCCTTGAGCGGGATGAGCTGGACAAGAAAAAAGGGATCCGCATTGAGAAATTCTTGGATGTACTCAACGGCTGAGTACAGGGAAAGGAGGGGGGCAGCATGGCCTTTCAGCTGACCGAGGAACAGCAGCGCGCCGTAGACAATCGGGGCGGAGCGCTGCTGGTGTCCGCCGCCGCCGGCTCGGGTAAGACCCGGGTGCTGGTGGAACGGCTGATGGATCGCGTGTGCGGCGGCGCGGATATCGACCGCTTTTTGATCATCACCTATACCAAGGCGGCGGCTGCCGAGCTGCGTGGGCGCATTGCCAAGGAGCTGACCGAGCGCCTTGCCCTGCACCCCCACGACCGCCATCTGCGCCGACAGACCACCCTGATCTACCGCGCCCAGATCTCCACCGTACACTCCTTCTGCGCCCAGCTGCTGCGGGAGAATGCGGCGCTGCTGGATCTGGACCCCGACTTCCGCCTGTGTGACGAGGGGGAGGGGCTGATCCTCATGCACCAGACCCTCAGCCGGGTGATGGAGCGGCGCTATGAACAGCTGCGGCCGGAGGATGACTTTGCCCAGCTGGTAGACGCCCTGTCTGTCGGCCGGGACGACAGCCGGCTGATGCAGATCGTGCTGGATGTGTACGGCCGAGTGCAAAGTCAC
>JAGBTC010000204.1 GCA_017631545.1 Oscillospiraceae bacterium | reverse complement strand
TCCAGAGAGCACAGGGAGTGGGTGATGTGCTCCATAGCATCCTCGATGGGATGGGCAAAGTCATACATGGGGTAGATGCACCACTTGTCGCCCTGGCGGTGGTGATGCATATGGCGGATGCGGTAGATGACCGGGTCACGCATGTTGAAGTTGCCGCTGGCCAGATCGATCTTGGCACGCAGGGTGTACTTATTGTCCTCAAATTCGCCGGCGCGCATGCGGGCGAACAGATCCAGGCTCTCCTCGATGGGACGGTCGCGGTAGGGGGAGACGGCGGGGGTGTTCAGATCGCCGCGGAACTCCTTGAATTGCTCGGGGGTCAGTTCGCAGACGTAGGCCAGACCCTTCTTGATCAGCTCAACGGCGTACTCGTAGTCCTTTTCAAAGTAGTCGGAGCCGTAGTAGAAACGATCGCCCCAGTCAAAGCCAAGCCAGTGGATGTCCTCCTGAATGGCGTCCACAAACTCGGCGTCCTCCTTGGCAGGGTTGGTATCGTCCATACGCAGGTTGCAGATGCCGCCGAACTTCTCTGCCGAGCCGAAGTCGATGATCAGCGCCTTGCAGTGGCCGATGTGGAGGTAGCCGTTGGGCTCGGGCGGGAAACGGGTGTGTACCTGCATTCCCTCGCACCGCCCGCCGGGGGCGAGATCCTCGGTGATAAATTCGTGAATAAAGTTCTGGCTGGGCGCCGCGCCCTCCTGCTCGGGAGTAACGGCGTTGTTTCGATCTTCAGCCATAGTCAAACCCTCCTGTTCTGAATGGGAACGAGTATTCATATTATAACTTTGTTATTTTACACCACCAAGGGGTGCAAATGCAAGGGTTTCTTACAAAAGAGGGCGGATTTGCCCGGGGCTAAAAAAATCCTTTTCATATTGCCGGGATATGGTATAATCAAAATAGAGTGACAAGGAGGTGTTGGCGTGGAGGAACGCATTCTTGTGGTGGGCGCCGGCCCGGCCGGTCTTGCCGCCGGTATCGCTGCCCGCAGCCGGAACAAGGCGGTGCTGGTGGTGGGCAATCCCACGCAGGACAGCCCACTGGCCAAGGCCGAACGGGTGGACAACTATCCCGGACTGCCCGGTTTGACGGGGGCGCAGCTGCTGGAGCAGCTGGCGCAGCACGCCCGGAACATGGGCGTGGAATGTATAAACGGAAAGGTCAATGCCATCCTGGCGTGGGACGGCGGCTTTATGCTCACCGTGGGCAGCCAGACCTATCAGGGCAGTGCCCTTGTGCTTGCACCCGGCGTGGTGCAATCGGCCAAGTACCCCGGGGAAGAGGCGCTTCTGGGACGCGGAGTAAGCTACTGTGCCACCTGTGACGGAATGCTCTATCGCGGGCGGGACGTGATGGTGGTGGGGCGCAGCAAGGACGCGCCGGAGGAGGCTAACTTCCTGCACTCCATCGGCTGCCGCGTCACCTATGTCAGCGCGCAGCGACCTGCCGGGCTGAACGAAGCCATCCCCCACCGGGTCGGACACCGGCTGGAGGTGGAGGGAGAGCAGCGGGTGAGCGCCCTGCTGGTAGATGGAGAGCGCTGCCCCTGCCAGGGCGTGTTTATCCTGCGTCCGGCCATCGCCCCGGCCGACCTGCTGCCCGGACTGCAGGTGGAGCAGGGGAGCATCGTGGTGGATCGGAATATGTCCACCGGGCTGCCCGGCGTGTTCGCTGCCGGAGACTGCACCGGCCGTCCCTATCAGGTGGCCAAGGCGGTGGGCGAAGGTCTGGTGGCCGGCGAAAGTGCGGCGGAATATCTGGAAACAAAAGAAAACAACTAAGGAGGAACAGGCAATGACCGTTCATTTTACCAAGGAAGGCTTTGAAAAGGCGCTGGCTTCCGGTCAGCTGATGATGGTGGATTTCTGGGCAGATTGGTGCGGCCCGTGCAAGATGCTCGCCCCGGTGATCGAGGGGCTGGGCGACGATTACGAGGGCAAGGCCATCGTGGGCAAGATCAATGTGGATGAGGAGCAGGAGCTTGCCATCCGCTACGGCGTCATGTCCATCCCCACCGTCATCTTCTTCAAGGACGGGGAAGAGGTGGAGCGCAAGGTGGGTGTTCTGCCCGGTACCGCGTTTACCCAGGTGCTGGACAGCTACCTGTAACCGAAAAAACAAATGGCCGGAGGGCGCTGTGGCGTCCTGCGGCCATTCTTTTGTCTGTTTTGCATATCCGGGTGGAGACGGGAGAACGGCTCTGCAATTTTGCGTGAAAATAGGGCGGAAGTGGTTTCTCCTGTTTTCCTTTTTGTGGTCTTAGCGAATAAATAACCTCCACCCGTCAAAATGACGGATGGAGGGGTATTAAAAAGAATAACCTGATAAATTGGAATTTACTTAACTTCCAAACTGATAATAGCACGATACATCAGCACAAGTCCTGCACTAAGCAAAGTGCCGCCGATAATATCGGTAAACCAATGTACACCCGAAACAAATCTGCCAATTACCATAAAAGCAATAAAAGCGATAATTGCAGAAGCAACAAATCGTTTGAGAACATTGTTTTTGATCCGGGTATTAAATTGCATGATAGCAGTCGGCATAACACACATTACGAGCATTGTTGTTGATGATGGATAAGAGGCTTCCAAATATCCGTTAATCAATACAGGTCTGTAATTTACAACAAACATTTCAAATAGCACATATACCGCCATCACAACGATATAAAAGCCGCCAAGAATAAGGATATTATAGTCCACTTTCAAGAGGTGCTTTCTCTTAATCCATTGAATAAGTCCGAGAGTACCGAACCCTATTACAAACATAAGAGGGGCCAGTCCCAACCAATCCGTAAGAGTATACAGGGACATATGCACACCTGTAAGATTATGAACGAACTGGTTAATTGTTGCAAATCCAACAGTTGATTCTTGTGGTCCGATTGCCTGTACATCAACAAAACAAATTGCTGCCGTCCACATCACAAATGCTATAAGCATACATGTTGCAATGCGAAAATCTGTTTTGTTTTCTTCTTTCATTTTATTCAACCTGCCTTTTCTTTTTGTGTTTAGCTGTCGCCTAAACACATTTTAAGAGAAGGCATGAACGACCACAAGAAACGGGGTGTCACATGGGTGACACGCTTCGTATCATTGCCATTTGATAAGCATTAACACCTTTATTGCCAAAAATACAAACAAAAATGCTGCTGCATACGGTTGCGAACTAATGATAAAAAGGAGTGCTCCAACTGCATTTAATGCTAACGATATTTTACTTTTAATCTTCACCCAAAAGGCTTGATGGCAATTTT
>JAGBTC010000203.1 GCA_017631545.1 Oscillospiraceae bacterium | reverse complement strand
TGGGGGACATGTGTTGAGCCTGTCCCGGTTTTTCTCCCGAAAAAGGGACAAAAAACCGCCCCGTCACCACGGTGACGGGGCGGTTTGCATTTGGGGTCAGCCCGCTGCGGGGGCAGAGGTATCCCCAGCGGTGTCAGCGGGCGCAGAGGCGTCGGGCTGCTCCGGCTGCTTTTCAGTCACGGTGCCGGTGGTGCGGTACTCCACCGCATTTTCATACACCGTACGCACATCCAGCCCATCGCACAGCTCGTTGGTCTGGATGTCCAGCGCGGCCACCCAGGCCTCCACCTCTTCGGCCATCTTGGAGTTGATGTAGTCGGCGGCATAGGCCTCCAGATCCACCTCCAGCGGCAGGCGCAGGATGATGTGCAGGCCGCTCACGCCGGTGATCACATCGCTGATTTCGCCTTCCTCCAGCTCCAGTGCGGCCTGCTCAAAGGCGGGATCCACGCCGCTGTTGACGGTGAAGGTGTACCCGTCGGGATTGGTCAGCAGACCGGGGTCCTCACTTTTCTCGTTCATCAGCGAGTCAAACAGCGTCTTGGGGTCATCGCTGGCGCGCAGTTGGGCCAGCAGGTCGTTGGCGGCGGCCGTCTTTTCCTGAATGGCGGCCTCGTCCAGCGGAGCGTTGGTGTTCAGGTCAACGGTGGCCAGCAGGATGTGCTTGACGCTGTACGCGCCCTGCGCTTCATAGGCGGCGTAGGCGTCCTCGGCGGTGGGGTAGCCCTGGGTGCCCTCGCCAAACAGATGCTGGCCCAGGGCGGTATACAGCCGGTCGCAGCCCAGATTCCAGCGGTAGAAATCAGGGGTCATCATGAACTGGGTCAGATAGGCCTCCAGCGTCATGCCCTCGGACTTGGCCTGGGAGTCAGTGAGCTTCACCGCCTCGTCAATGGAGTCCTTGTCCTGCTTGGTCAGCGTGATGCCGGCCTGCTGGGCTTTGTGATAGACCAGCTTTTGCATCGCGGACATCCGCAGCGCGTCGTTCATCAGCGTAGCGGCCAGATCCATTTCCTCCGAGGGCATATCCCACGGATTTTCGGGCAGGCCGAGGTAGGCGGCGTAGCTGGAGAAGTAGCTCATCAGCTCGTCCGTGCCGTAGACCAGCCAGTAGAGCACTTCGTCGGCGGTCAGCTCCACCTCGCCGGCGGTGGCCAGCACGGTGTCGCTGGGCAGGCCGCAGACCAGTTGGTACATATCGTCTTTTTGGGCACAGCCGGAAAGCAGGGACAGGGACAGCGCCAGCGTCAACACCAGCGTGGCTGCTTGCTTAAACAGTTTCATATTCTTGCATCCTTTCTTTATGCTGGAATCGGTCACGCACCAGTATAGCGCATTTTGGTTGCGTTGACTACTGTTTTTTCATATTTTACCCTTGGTTCACATTTGACTCGGGTGCGGCGTACTCCTCCACCAGCTTTCGGGCGGCCTTGAGTACATCCTCCTCTTTACGCAGATGCAGGGACAGGTAGGGCTTTTCCCCGGGGGAGAAGAGCAGTCGGCCCTTATACCGGGTCTGGGCGCACAGATCGCTGATGCGCTTGAGGTCGAATTGGGGGAGGCTCAGCAGCAGACAGCCGTGCTTTTGGCTGATGTCGGCGATGCCGCAGCGTGCGGCATCTGCGCGCAGAAGGGCCACGCTGATGAGGTTGTTCACCGGGCGGGGCGGCTCGCCATAGCGGTCGATCAGCTCGTCTACCAGATCGTCCGCGTCCGTCTCGGTGCGGATACGGGCAATGCGCCGGTACAGATCCATGCGCTGGTCGGCGGAGGGCACATAGCGGTCAGGAATACTGGCGGACACGGACAGGTCGGCAGCACATTCGGTGCGGGAGGGCAGCTCCACCCCCTGCTCGGTGAGTACCGCCTCCTCCAGCAGCTTCAGGTACATATCGTAGCCCACGCTGAGCATAAAGCCCGACTGTTCCGGGCCCAGCACATTGCCGGCGCCCCGGATCTCCAGATCACGCATAGCGATCTTGAAGCCGGAGCCGAACTCGGCGAACTCCCGTACCGCACCCAGCCGCTTGGCGGCGATTTCGGTGAGCACCTTGCCCTGACGGTAGGTCATGTAGGCAAAGGCGCGCCGGGCCGAGCGGCCCACCCGTCCACGGATCTGATGCAGCTGGGCAAGCCCCAGCTTGTCGGCGTCCTCAATGACAAGGGTGTTGGCGTTGGGCAGGTCGATACCTGTTTCAATGATGGTGGTACACACCAGCACATTGATTTCGCCGTCGGTCATGCCGCGCATGACATTGTCCACTTCTTCCTGCGCCATCTGGCCGTGGGCGATGCCCACCACCGCGTCCTCGCCCAGCAGCTCCCGGATGCGGGCGGCGGCACGGGTGATGGTCTCCACTCGGTTGTGCAGATAAAGTACCTGACCGCCTCGCTCCAGCTCTCTTCGCATGGCGTCCCCCACCACCGACCAGTCGTGCTCCAGCACATAGGTCTGTACCGGCTGGCGGTTCATGGGCGGCTCCTCCAGAATGGACATATCCCGGATGCCGCTCAGCGCCATATTCAGCGTGCGTGGGATGGGGGTGGCCGACAGGGTGAGTACATCCACCTGCCGGAAGTTCTCCTTCAGCTTTTCCTTGTGGCTGACGCCAAAGCGCTGCTCCTCGTCCACCACCAGCAGGCCCAGATCCCGGAACTTCACATCCCGGTTGAACAGACGGTGGGTGCCGATGAGAATGTCCACCTGTCCC
>JAGBTC010000202.1 GCA_017631545.1 Oscillospiraceae bacterium | reverse complement strand
TCGTTGATGATACGCTTGACTTCCAGACCGGCGATCCGGCCGGCATCCTTGGTGGCCTGACGCTGGGCGTCGGTGAAGTAAGCGGGCACGGTAATGACCGCCTCGGTGACCTTCTCGCCCAGATAAGCCTCGGCGTCCGCCTTCAGCTTCTGCAGAGTCATGGCGCTGATCTCCTGGGGGGTGTACTTCTTGCCGTCAATGTCCACCTTGTAGTCGCTGCCCATCTCGCGCTTGATGGAGCTGATGGTGCGGTCGGGATTGGTGATGGCCTGACGCTTGGCCACCTGACCCACCATGCGCTCGCCGTCCTTGGAGAAGGCGACGACGGAGGGGGTGGTGCGGTTACCCTCGGCGTTGGCGATGACGACGGCCTCGCCGCCCTCCATGACCGCCACGCAGCTGTTGGTCGTACCCAGATCGATACCGATAATCTTAGACATAGTAAATTCCTCCTGAAAAAGTTTTAGATATTAAGATATGAGATATGAGATAAAAGATAGGGCAGTTTCAGCAGAGACAAAATATCTCTTATCCTTTATCTCCTATCTCTTATCTGTTGCAAACCAACGCTTTGTGTTAATTTGCAACCTTTACCATGGCAAAGCGCAGCACCTTGTCGCCGCAGCGGAAGCCCGCCTGAAACACCTCGGCCACTTCGTTTTCGCCGAACTGCTCGTCGTCAATGTGGAGTACCGCGTTATGCACATTGGGGTCAAAGGGCTGCCCCAGCGAGGGGATCTCCTCAATCCCCAGCTTGGCAAACACTTCCTTAAGCTGGGTCATGGTCATCTCCACGCCCTTTTTGTATGCCTCGTCCGCCGTCTCCTGCTTTACCGCCCGCTCCAGATTGTCGTACACGCCCAGCAGCGCGGCGGCGGTGTCCGCCTTGGCGTCCACCCAGATGGTCTCCTTCTCCTTGGCGGTGCGGCGGCGGTAGTTGTCATATTCGGCGGCCAGCCGCAGGTACTTGTCCTCCTGCTGGGCCAGCTGCTCACGCAGCTGATCAGCCTCAGAGGGCTGGGTCTGCGGCTGCTCGGCAGCCGTCTCCTTCTCCGGCGTTTCCTGCGGCTGCTCCACCGCATCGTTCTGCTTTTTCTTGCTCACGGTTGTGCGCTCCTTTTATGTTATTCCTGTTCCTGCTCGGTCAATGCCGGGGGCAGCTCCCCCTTGCCGAACATCCGGGTCAGACTGTCGGCAAAGTAGGACAGCCGGGCGGTCACCTTGGCGTAGTCCATCCGGGTCGGGCCGACCACACCGATGACGCCACGCATATTATCCCCGATATCATAGCTTGCCATGACCACGCTGGTATCCCGGAATGCCTCGTTCACATTTTCCGGGCCGATGAGGATGTTCATGTTCTGTCCGCCGTCAAAGGGGATGGGCAGGCGCGCGGTCTCCTCCTCATCGGACAGGCAGCGCATCAGGGGTTTTGCCTTGTCCAGACTCATATATTCCGGATGCTCCAGCAGATGGGTGATGCCGGCGGTACGCACGGTCTGCTTTCTCAGCTCGCCCAGCACCTCCAGCGCAAACTCCACCACCAGCGAAATCAGGCGGAACGCGCCGGGCGCGGAGTGGGACTGCATCTTGTCCAGCGTCTTTTGCATCTCGTCCCGGGACAGGCCGGTAAACGAGCTGTTGAGAATGGTGGACAGCATCTGCAGCTGCGGCTCAGACAAAGGCTCGGGAATGCGGAAGATCTTATTTTTCACCACGCTGGTGTCCGTCATGACCACGGCAATGAAGGCGTTTTCCTCCACCATCAGCAGGTCGTACCGCCGTACCGTCACAACATCCTTGACCGCAGCCATGGAGAACACAGGGTAGTCACTGATTTTGGACAGCACCTTGCCCGCCTGATCGATGACCCGATCCAGCTCCTCCATCTTCAGCTCCAGCGCGTCGTTGATGCGCTGGGTCTCCTGCATGGTCAGCTGATGCTCGCCCATAAGTTCATTGACATACAGGCGGTAGCCGGCGGCGGAGGGAATACGCCCGGCGGAGGTATGGGGCTGCTCCAGATAGCCCATGTCCGTCAGGTCGGCCATCTCGTTGCGGATGGTGGCCGAGGACACATCCAGCCCGGCCAGCTGTGCCACCGCCTTGGAGCCCACCGGCTCTGCCGTAGCAATATAGCTTTCAATGATGGCGCGCAGAATGCGTTTTTTGCGTTCGGTCAGCTCCATTGCTTAACACCTCGCTCTTTTTGGCACTCCACTCTCCCGAGTGCTAATGATAATTTACCACCACCCCCCATAATTGTCAATAGGGACTTTTGTAAATAATTTATGAAGGTGTAAGATTTTCATTCGTTTCGCCCAACCAAAAGAACGCGCGCTGTGATTTTCACAGCGCGCGTTGGATTGCTAATTCTTACAGGGAGATCCGTTCCCCTGTTTTCATATACGCCAACCGGTCGCCCAGCTCCTCGTTCAGCAGATCAAAGGCCGGTGTTCCGGTGCAGTGCCCGGTGTAGATGCGGCCGATGTCCAGCCGCTTGAACGCCTGTGCCACCTGCTTGATGTAGTCTGCCGAGCAGTTGATGGAGTCCGTCCCCGTGGCTCCCATCATGTGGAAACCGCCCAGCAGCGCAGCGATGGGCTTTCCGGGGAAGGTTTTTGCAATGTGTCCGGCGATGTTGGCCGCCCCTGCGTGACAGCAGGAATTAAACACCACCAGCCCCTTCTCCCCCTCCAGTACCAGACTGTGTTCATGGGAGAAGTCGTCCTCCACAAAGGCGTCCTCTCCCACCTTTTTATAAAGGTGCTGGGCGCGTTCCGTATTGGCTTCAGGCGTCGGGTTTCCTACCAGCCACACGCCATCCATCAGCGGATAAACCCCATCCACCTCTACCATTCGATGGTCATAGTCCCGGCAGATGTCCCGATGAATGCCCACAAACCGGGGCTGTGTGCCGCCTCGCATGGAAAAGTAGCCCTCCCGCGCCCCCTTGCGAATGTACAAAGGCGCATGGTCGTTGGCGGCAAAGAAGGCGCGCAGACCGTCGGCATGGTCGTAGTGTCCGTGGGACAGCACCGCCAGCTCCACACGTTCAAGGTCGACCCCCAGCGCCCGGGCGTTGTCCGCGAAGGCTCCGGTGGAACCTGCGTCCAGCAGGATGCTGTGCCCCTCATATTGAATGTGAACGGAAAGTCCGTGTTCACAGGCCAGCGTTTCCGGCCCGAGATTTTCAATGAGAACGGTAATCTCCATGTTACCCCTCCGTCACCGTCAGGTCGTTGATCCACTCCCCGGAGCGCAGCCGCCAAATGCCAAGGAAGAATTTCACCAGCTGGTCAAGGGAAATCCCCACATACACCCAGAAGACGCCCCACTTGAATACCAACCCGAACAGGGCGGTGGCCGGAATGGAAACCAGCCACAGAGGGAGCAGGTCGATAATGGTAGCCGCCCGTACATCGCCGCCGCCCCGAAGCACGCCCACAATGTTGGTGAAGTTGAAGGCCCGGGGCGCCATGATCACGGCGATCATGGTCAGCATGGTCAGCGCAATGCGTCCGGTGCTGTCCGACAGCTGGAACAGGGGGAAGATATAGCGTGGCACCAGCGTCCAGCTGACCCCGAGCATCACCACCCCAACCACCAGACCTGCCGCCACCGACAGCACATTCAGGGCAAGGCCGATGTCGTACACCGTTTCGATGCGGCCGGCACCGATCTCCCGGCCGACCACAATGGCCGCCGTGCCGGCAAGTCCGATGAGTGCCACCAGCGCCAGTTTTTCCACATTGCCTGCCACGGTGAAGGCCGCCAGGATCTCGGTGCTGTTGTCCATATGACCCATAATTGTGGTATACATACCCGTACCCACGCCCCACAGCGTTTCATTCAAAATCACCGGGGTGGCGTAGACGGCCAGCTTGCGTGCGATC
This sequence comes from Oscillospiraceae bacterium, assembly GCA_017631545.1. Classification (GTDB taxonomy): domain Bacteria; phylum Bacillota; class Clostridia; order Oscillospirales; family Oscillospiraceae; genus Lawsonibacter. Next base: position 6,690 of record JAGBTC010000202.1, on the reverse strand, counting down.
TCCCGACCGGGGTGGAGCAGGCAGGTCAGGTCGATGCGAAAATGCTTGCTCGCAACGGCGTGAACAAGGACGATGAGCGTCTCCACACACCGGGCGACGAGGGTGGCCAGCGCCGCGCCCTCCACGCCCATGGCCGGCGCGCCCAGCTTGCCGAAGATAAGCACCCAGTTCAGGAATGTGTTGGTCAGCATGGACGCCGAGAGCATATACAGACCCAGCCGGGGGTTTTCCATGCTTCGGTGGGCGCCCATGTATACCAGATTCAGTCCGTTGAGTATATAGGACACACACACGATGCGCCCGTACCGGGCAGCCACATCCACCGCGGCGCTGTCGTTGCCAAACAGGCCCATGAACCGCACCGGGTCGGTCATCAAAAAGGCGGAAAAGAGTACGGACAGCACGCCTACCGCCAGCCAGCTCAGCCCGAGAATGCGGCTGATGGTCTTGTGGTCCCCTTTGCCCCAGTACTGGCTGATGAGAACGGCCGCACCGCTCTGCACCCCAAAAAAGAACATCTGCAGGGCGTAAAAGGGTATGTTGGCCAGCGTCACGCCGGCCATGGGCACCTCCCCCAGCAGGCCCACCATAAAGGTGTCCGCCAGCGCAAGGGTGCTGGTGACCAGATTTTGCAGTACGATGGGCAGGGCAAGGGCCACGATGCCACGGTAAAAGCCCGGCTCTCGCTTCATAAAGTGAAACAATGAGATCATCCTTTGTTTGTAGGGGGCGGCGTCCTCGACGCCCCACCGTTATGATAGGCTGGTAAACAGCTGTTCTTTGGCCTGCTTCAGCCCGTCCACCAGGGCATCCACATCTTCCCGGGTGTTCTCTCCGGAAAAGCTGACGCGCAGCACCCCGTCCATCTGCTTTTTGGGCAGGTTCAGCGCGGCAAACACATGGCTGGGCTTTCCTTTGTGGCAGGCCGAGCCGGAGGAAATAAAGATGCCCCGATCACTCAAAAACCGCACCACCACTTCGCTCTTATATCCCACCAGCGTCACCGGCAGAATGTGGGGCGCCTCACCGTTGCCGATGCACTCCAGCCCGGCCACCTCACCGGTCAGCTTTTCCACGGCATAGGCTTTCAATTCCTTCAAATAAGCCTGATCCCGGTCAAAACGCGCCACACCCTCGCTCACCGCGGCGGCAAAGGCGGCGATTTGAGCCGTAGCCTCCGTGCCCGAACGCAGGTCGTTTTCCTGATGTCCGCCCACGATCATCCCGGGGAGCTTTACGCCGCTTTTGATATACAGCGCACCGACGCCCTTGGGCGCATGAACTTTATGGCCGCTGATGCTCAGCAGATCCACGCCCAGCTCCCCCACCGTGAACGGCACATGGAGAAATCCCTGCACCGCATCACAGTGGAGCAGTGCGGCACTTTTCCTCTGCTTGAGCAGCTTGGCCACTTCCGCCACGGGCAGGAGGGTGCCCAACTCGTTGTTCACCAGCATCATGGACACCAGCGCGGTGTCCTCACGCAGGGCGTCGGCCACCTGCTGCACGGTAATGTTACCCATGCGGTCGGGCTTGAGGCAGGTCACCTCGTACCCCTCCCGCTCCAGCGCCCGACAGGGCTGCAGCACCGCATCATGCTCAATGGCGGTGGTAATGATGTGCTTGCCCACCCGGCGGTTGAGCCGCACCGCGCCCCGGATGGCCCAGTTGTCGCTCTCCGTGCCGCAGGAAGTAAATACCACTTCCTCGGGCTTCGCTCCCAGCGCCCCGGCAATGACAGCTCGGTGTTCCTTCAGCGCCTGTGCCGCCCGGGCCCCGGCCTGATGGCGGGAGGAGGGGTTGCCAAACCCCCCGGTCATGGCCGCCAGCGCCGCCTGTGCGGCCGCGTCCGACACCCGGGTGGTGGCCGCGTTATCCAGATAGTGTTCCATACCCTCAACTCCCAGCGTTTTGCAATTCATCCAATTTTACTTTGTTCCGCCCCAAAAGTCAACCGCGCCCGACCTTGCTCTCCCTGTCGGAACTGTGCTATAATAAATTCAATATCTCCCTTGGAAAGGAGTGCCCTCATGTCCGTACCCAACACCGCCGTGTGTTTCATTGTGGGTGCAGGGGTCATCGACCCCGACCTGCACCTGTCCCCCACCCCGGACGACCTGCTCATCGCCGCCGACGGCGGCTTAAGCGCCGTGGAGCGCATGGGACTATCCCCCCATCTGGTCATCGGTGACTTCGACTCTCTGGGCAGCACCCCCACCCACCCCAACACCATCGTCCTGCCCACGGAAAAGGACGACACGGATATGGCCGCCGCCCTCAAGCTGGGACTGGAGCGGGGCTATCGCCGCTTCGCCCTCTACGGCGGCACCGGCGGACGGCTTGCCCACACGCTGGCCAACCTCCAACTGCTGGAGCATTTGGCGCGGCAGGGCTGCCGGGGCTTCCTCATCGGGGAGGGCACCGTAGCCACCGCCGTGTATAACGATACCCTGCACTTCCCTGCCCATATGTCCGGCTACCTGTCCCTGTTCTGTCCCGGCCAACCGGCTCGGGGGGTCACCCTCACGGGGCTGAAATACCCCCTCTCCGACGGCACGCTCACAAGCCACATTCCCTTGGGTGTGAGCAATGAGTTCACCGGTGTCTCCGCCTGCGTCACCGTCCGGGAGGGCGCGCTGCTGGCTCTTTGGCAGGGGGCAGATGTGAAAGACGGACTGCTGCGAACCCTCTGAATCCCTGTTCTCCCACGCAAATCCCCTTGTATTTTCCCTTCCCCTGTGTTATACTAACGCTCCAACGGATCGGAAAGGAGGTGTCCCCATGGCAGACGGCGTGAAGATCATCGCCAAAAACAGCAAGGCCTACCACGATTATTTCATCGAGGAGAAGTACGAGACCGGCATTGCCCTGGCAGGCACCGAGGTCAAGTCCATCCGTCTGGGCAATGTCAATCTCAAGGACTCCTACTGCATCATCAAGGACGGGCAGCTGGCCGTCCACGGTATGCACATCAGCCCCTACGAAAAGGGCAACATCTTCAATAAAGATCCCCGCCGCCCCCGACAGCTGCTCATGCACAAGCGCGAGATATTAAAGCTGTTTGGCAAAATCAAGCAGGACGGCTACGCACTCATCCCCCTGTCCATCTACCTCAGCCACGCCCGGGTCAAGCTGGAAATCGGCCTTGCCAAGGGCAAAAAGCTCTACGACAAGCGGGAATCCGCCGCCCAGCGCGACGCCAAGCGCGAGATGGATCGTACCATGAAATCACGAAACAGCCGCTGATACAGCGCAGATAGAAAAAGGAGTGTATACACTATGGCTCAGAATCCTATCGTCACCTTCGAAATCGAAATGGAGACCGACTTCGGTATCCAGAACGGCACCATCAAGGCCGAGCTGTACCCCGAAATCGCCCCCAACACCGTCAACAACTTCATCTCCCTCATCCAGAAGGGGTATTATGATGGCCTGATCTTCCACCGCGTCATCCCCGGCTTCATGATCCAGGGCGGCTGCCCCCAGGGCACCGGCACCGGCGGCCCCGGCTACTCCATTAAGGGTGAGTTTGCCGGCAACGGCTTTGCCAACGATCTGGCCCACGACCGGGGCGTGCTGTCCATGGCCCGTACCATGGCGCCCAACTCCGCCGGCAGCCAGTTCTTCATCATGCACGATGTGGCCCCCCATCTGGACGGCCAGTATGCCGCCTTCGGCAAGGTCATCGAGGGCATCGAGGTGGTGGACGCCATCGCCCAAACCAAGTGCGACTGGAACGATAAGCCCCGCAAGGCCCAGCGCATGGCCAAGGTGAGCGTGGAGACCTTCGGCGTGGACTACCCCGCGCCCGAGCAGTATTGATTTTGCTCCCGGGGGATGCCTGTGCATCCCCCGGGGTAAAATAAATCGAATCGTAATTGTTGTTTTCCACTTTATTACCCTCGCCGCCGTAAGGCGGCCAACCCCCGCAACCCAAAACGCAACCCAGCGAAGCGGTTGTGTTTTGGAGAGGAGGAGCAGCGAAGTGAGTGAGCTTTCGGCTTCAGCCGGAAGTGAACGATACGAAGCTTGCGACGACGAGGGGGCGTACCGGTTTCGACGGGGACACGGAAGTGGGGATAGCGGGCGGTGGCGCCTGGCCACCTTAAAACGGGCATTCTTTATAAATTAAAGAACAACACTTACGCTTACGCTGCCTAATTAAGGCGGCCGTCCGCCCCGGAAGGACCACGAGCCGGGAACGGGCGTCGATTAGTGGTGCCCGTGCGTGCGCAAAGCTTTGAGCGCACCACGCATAATGAAGCTACCAAGTCCCTGAGTGTGACGGCTCACGCCCGGACGAGGGAATGTAAATAACCGTCTGCGCCCGGAGAAGTTCCCATGGAAGGGTTTTCGGACGGGGGTTCGACTCCCCCCGCCTCCACCATTCATTCTCACGTCACGTGGGAAATAACCAAAAAGCGGCTGATGGTCAACCTTTACTGGCCATCGGCCGCTTTCGTTTGTCCTGACGACCATCGCCATAAAAAACAAACTTAGCAAATTCTCATAATTTTATGAAGTTGCTCTTAGCCAGTATCGACTGGCTATATCGGGTGCGGTAAGCTTTTGCCGAGGATCGGCATAAAACGGCAGTAAGAGAAAACGAACCGATGTACAGTTCCACTTACCGCAAGCCATATTGACACGCAAAATCTTTTGTGCTATCTTATATACAACTGAATAGCCGTTTGAGTGCCCGCAGAGGTGGTAACAGCCCTGTGGGAGAATAGAAAATCGTGTGCAAATCACGAACGGTACCGCCACTGTATGTGCGTAGGTGCCCACATTTGGTGAAAGCCGGCCATTGGCGAACGCTGAGAAGGCCTTGTGGGTGCTGTTGAAACACAAGTCAGGAGACCTGCTCAAACGAGGTTACACACCAGAATCTGCACGTACGGATTTTGGTGCTATTTGTTGCGGAAAAACGGCTGCATCGCCCTATGGCGGTGCGGCCGTTTTCTTGTTCGGTGCTGTTCCGAAGCCGCAGAAAAGAAAGGAAGAATCACTATGTACAAACGAACCACAAGCAAACTCCTCAGCCTGCTGCTGACCCTGACCCTGCTGCTGAGCCTGCTCCCCACCCCCGTCTGGGCGTCCGGAGACGACTCGGTATACATCTCCATCAGCTTTGACGGACAATTCCTCGCCGACAAAAACGATGCTCCCGTAGCCTATGTTCCCGTGTCGCTGTCCGCATTGAAGAACGTCGACCTGACCGAATACGGTCTTGCCGATTATCAGTACGACAAGGACGCAGACGGTGCGTATGAAATCACCGCATTGCATCTCTACATCCACACCCATCAGGATATTCTGGGCCTGAATTGGAGCGATGTGTCCGTCTCCGGCGGCGCTGGCAGCATCTTCTTTGAGGGCGGCCTGTTCGGTATTGGGGACTGCAATCTGAACTACTACCTCAACGGCGCATATCCCGCCGTGGACGGCTGGGGCGTGACGGCCGACCAGCTTGTGCTGACCGGCGGCGACTTTTTGGATATCGCCGGCTATACCAGCTGGAACTTCTATAACGACTCCGCATCCGGGTTCCACTACTTTGTTGACGAGGATGGGCGGATCACCCACGGCTACAACACGGCGGCCAACACTGCGCTGTCCGTAAAGCTGGGTCGAACGGCACCTGCCTTCTCCGGGGAAAGCGGATTGGTGGATGTGGGTGGCTACACAGTTGCCTACGGCACTGCCATTGGCGATGAAACCGGCAGCGTTACCACCGACTCCGACGGCTGCGCTGACATCACGTTCCCCACGGCTGGTACTTGGTATGTGTGGTGTGAAGGCGGCTATGGTGCGGAGTATCCCACCGACCTTGTTTCCGCGCCTGCCTGTGCAAAGGTTACGGTGACGGCTTCTGCAGAGGAAACACCGACCTATGATGTGAACACCGTGCTGAACGCTACCATGGCCAAGCTGGCCGACACGGTTACGGCCCCTGCCTTCGGGACCAATGCCGGGGAGTGGACGGTGCTGGCGCTGGCGCGCGGCGGCCATTTTACCGCGGATAACGCCTACTTTGCAGACTACTATGACCGCATCGTGGAGACGGTCAATGCCAAGGCTGCGTCCGTGAATAAAAACGGCGCCCTGCACAAGGCCAAGTCCACCGACAATTCCCGCCTTATCGTGGCATTGTCTGCCATCGGCAAGGATGCCACCTGCGTGGGCGATTGGGATCTGACCGCTCCGTATTCGGATTTTGACTGGATCAAAAATCAGGGTATCAATGGTGCGATCTGGGCACTGATCGCGCTGGATACCCATGATTATCCCGCTGACACTCGCCAGCAGTGCGTTGACTTTATTCTGGACAAGCAGCTGGGGGATGGCGGCTGGGCCCTTTCCGGTACGGCTGCCGACCCGGATGTGACCGGCATGGCTCTGCAGGCACTGTACAACTACCGGAACCAGCCTGCCGTGGCCACCGCAGCGGACGCTGCATTCACCTGTCTGTCAAATATCCAGCATGCTTCCGGCACCTATGCCTCCTTCGGTGAGGAAAACAGCGAAAGCTGTGCGCAGGTCATCGTGGCCTGTGCCACATGGGGCATCGATCCCAACACCGACAGCCGCTTCATGAAAAACGGCAATTCCGTGGTGGATGGGCTGCTGTCCTACTATTTGCCCGAACAGGCTGAGTTCTCTCATGTAGCAAACAATCAAGCCAACAAC
>JAGBTC010000201.1 GCA_017631545.1 Oscillospiraceae bacterium | reverse complement strand
GACGCGGTGCTTGTGGATGTGGACAGCGCACTTTCCGCCTTGGGCGAGCTGACCGGACGCACCGTCCGCGAGGATGTCACCGCCCGCATCTTCCAGCGCTTTTGCGTGGGAAAATAGACCCAAAGGAGTATGTTTATGGAACAAGAGCTTTTTCTGCCCACCCTCTCCTCCATGCAGTACGGCAATGTGTGGACGGGCAGTCTGGGCAGTACCCGTTGGCGCATCGTGCCCGCCGAGGGCGAGATGACTGCCGAGTTATGGTACGGGCCGCTGTGCTATGAGCTGAGCGAAATTGCCCACACCGCCCGCTTCCCCATCGGCGAAGAGGGCATCGAGCAGCTGCGCGCGTGGCTGCTGGCGCATACCAGGCAGTAACGAGCAACAAAAAAGCAGCCTTCGCATAAGCGAAGGCTGCTTTTTCTCTGTTTCCGGATCAGATCAGGGACAGAACCAGGGTCAGCACCAGCCACACGGCGCACACCCACTTGGTGCCCTTTGCCAGCTTGGCATCCAGGCTCTTGGCCTTGTTCTTGGCCAGGAAGGTATCCGCGCCGCCGGCGATGGCACCGGACAGGCCGGCACTCTTACCGGACTGGAGCATAACAACGGCCACCATGATCAGGCACAGAATCACCTGAACAATCGTCAGAACAGTCTTCAGCATCTTTCATCGTTCCTTTCAAATCCCGGAGGGACAGTTCATGTGTCAAAACGGGCAACGCCCACATGTAGAGTGGATTATATCACGCCTCACCGGGAAATGCAAGCCTTTTCCCTCAATTTTGTTCCTTCACAGCAAAAACAGCACGCACAGCCACACCAGCGAGGCCGCACCTGCGCCCGTCAGCCCCCACAGCGCCGCCCCAAGGCGGCTGCCCACCCGGGGATCGAGGGTGTTTTTCCGCAGATAGCCGTCCGCCGCCTGCCGTGCCTGGCGGATGACCTGTTCGGGGGTGGTGCCGGAGGAGGAGAAGGCGTCCTCCCGCAGCAGGAAGATGGCCTGCTCAAACAGCTTTGGATCGGGAGAATTGACCACGATGACCTGACGGTTGATGCCCTTTACCATGTACAAACACATCCTTTCCATCCAATTGTTCCCGTGGGTGCAGCCCCCTATTCCGCCTAAGGGGCAAAAAAAGACCGCTTCCAAACGGAAGCGGTCTTTGCGGTCACACAATTAGTCGGTGACATAAGCCAGCAGGGCGATCTGACGGGCGCGCTTGATGGCCTCGGTCAGCTGACGCTGATGCATGGCGCAGGTGCCGGTGGTACGGCGGGGCAGGATCTTGGAGCGCTCGGACACATAGCGGCGCAGCTTGGCGGCGTCCTTGTAGTCGATGCACTCGACCTTATCCACGCAGAAAGCACACACCTTGCGGCGCTTGCGGCCGCGAGGGGCACGGTTATCTCGTTCCATAGCCATGGGAAAACCTCCTTTTTCAGACCACTTGGGTCAAAGATGAAGCGTTAAAAACGCTAAGTGTTAAAACGGAAGCTCGCCGTCGTCACCGGACAGCTCGGCGAACTGGCTGCCCTCGGCGGGGGCGGAGAAGCCGGAAGGCGCGGAATAATCCGCAGTGGGAGCCGCGTTGTAAGCAGGGGCGGAATAGCCGCCGCCGTCACCATCCCGGCGGGAATCGCCGAAATAGACATTGTCGGCCACGACTTCGGCGGAGCGGCGCTTGTTGCCCTCCTTATCCGTCCATTCGCGCATCTGCAGACGACCCTCCACCACGGCCATGCGGCCCTTGGTGAAGAAGCGGCTGACAAACTCGCCGGTCTGCCGCCATGCCACCACATCGATAAAATCGGTGGTGCGCTCGCCGGTGGTCTTGTCCTTGAAGTCCCGGTCAACGGCCAGGGTGAAGGACGCGACGCTGGTACCGGTCTGAGTGCGGCGCAGCTCCGGGTCGCGGGTCAGGCGACCCATGATGAAGATTTTGTTAAGCATTGTGTGCCTCCCTTACTCGCCCTTCGCGACGATCATGGAACGCATCACGCCGTCGGTAATGCGGAACACACGGCTCAGCTCAGCAGGAACCGCAGCGGCGGCGTTGAAGCTCATCAGCACATAGTAGCCCTCCATCAGATCGTTGATGGGATAGGCCAGACGGCGCTTGCCCCACTCGTCGATCTCGGACACGGTGCCGTTGGCCTCCACCACGCCCTTGAACTTAGCGACCAGAGAAGCGATCGCCTCTTCGCTCAGGGAGGGGTCGAGAATGTAGACAGCCTCGTAGTTTTCGTTGATCTTTGCCATTTTACTTTGCACCTCCTTATGGACATATGGCCTTGCGTCAGCGCGCAAGGCAAGAAAGCATACCCGTTTCGATAGAGACAGGCTTAATCATTATACCGAAAATTTTCCCGTTGTCAAGGCTTTTTGCCTGTGCGCACCGTAAAAAATTTCTCTGCGCCCTCCGCCGGAACACAAACCACGCCCAACGCGTGCATATAATGGTGCAGGAGAGGGAGGGACGCCGTCCCCTTCCCATGGCGCCGCCCGGCGGAGCCGGAGTAAGGAAACGGAGGGACATTTGTGATTGAAGTAACATTCGATGTCATGCAAAGCTGCGCCATCGCAGCGGCGGTGGTACTCATTGGCAGGGCCATCGTAAAGCGGGTAAAATTTTTCCAAACCTACTGTATCCCCGGTGTGATCGTATGCGGCCTGCTGGTCAGCCTGGTGCTGGGGCTGCTGCGCGGCAACAACATCCTCCTGGTCAATTGGAATGTAGCCGTGCTGAAGGAGTGGTTCATGGACATCTTCTTCACCGGCGTGGGTCTGACCGCCAGCTGGAAGCTCATTAAAAAAGGCGGCGCGAAGCTGTGTCTTGGCATTGCAGTCACCATCATCGGCCTCATCTTCGCCCAGAACATCGTGGGCATCGCCCTGGCCGTACCCCTGGGCCTGCATCCTCTGCAGGGGATCGGAATGGGCTCGCTGTCCCTGATGGGCGGCGTGGGCACATCGGGCGCCATCGCCCCCATGTATGAGGAGCTGGGCGCAGAGAATGCCGTGGTCATCAGCGTCATGTGCGCCACCTTCGGCATGATCTTTGCCAGCCTGGTGGGCGGCCCGGTGGCGCGCGCCCTCATTAAAAAGCACAACCTGTCCGGCAACAAGAACGAGGTGGACGCCAGCACCCTGAAGGACGAATCTGTCACCCCCCTCAACGCCAAAAGCCTGATGGGCAGCGTGGCTCTCATCATCATCTCCGCCGGTCTTGGCTCTTACATCGCGATTCTGGCCGGCAAGGTGCCCTATATCGAGTTCCCCTACTTCATCGGCTGTATGCTGGGCGGCGTGATCATCCGCAACCTTCTCGACCACACCCGCTACGACTTCCGGGAGGAGGAGATCGAGACCTTCGGCTCCATCTGCCTTGACCTGTTTCTGGCCATGACCATGATGACCATTGATGTGACCAAGCTGGCCAGCGTGTTTGGCCCCTTTATTATCATCTTTGCCGCCCAGATCGTGCTGATGATCCTGTGGGGGTACTTCGTCACCTTCAACACCTGCGGCCGCAACTACGATGCAGCGGTCATGGTGGCCGGACACATCGGCATGGGTCTTGGCTCCGGCCCCAACACCATGGCCAACGAGCGAGCCGTCATCGCCGAGTACGGCCCGTCCAATGTGGCGTGGGTCATCTTCCCGCCCTTCGCCCTCATCGTACTGGACATCGTCAACCCCATTTTGTGTTCGCTGATCGCCCCGTGGGTCGCAAGCTTTGCGTAAAAAATCGCCCCGTCCACATGGACGGGGCAATTTTTTGCACTTATTGAGGCAAGGTCAGATCGCCCTCTTTGATCCACCCGAGCTTGCGGAAGATGTTGCAAAACAGCCAGCTGAGCAGGGCAGGCAGCACGATGCACACCAGCACCAGACCGATCCAATCCAAGGCGGTGGGGGCGATTGCGACCGCACCCTCGGCCAATGCCTTTTCGCTGGGCGCCATCCAGCCCGTCCACACCCCGATGGGGCCGCACAGGCCGCAGGTACCCATGCCGGAGTTGATGGCCGCACCATTCATCTCCAGCTGAAACACGCAGGTGGCGATGGGGCCGGTGATGGCGGAGGCGAGGACGGGGGGCAGCCAACACACAGGATGGCGCACCAGATTGGGCATTTGCAGCATAGAAGTACCCAGTCCCTGACTCACCAGACCGCCCCAGCGGTTTTCCTTGAAGGACATGACCGCAAAGCCCACCATGTGGGCGCAGCAGCCGGCCACGGCGGCGCCGCCGGCCAGACCCACCAGCCCCAGCGTGTGGCAGATGGCGGCAGAGGAGATGGGCAGGGTCAGCGCAATGCCCACCAGCACGGACACGGCAATGCCCATCCAGAAGGGCTGCAGCTCGGTCGCTCGGCGGATGAAGCTGCCAAAGGCATCCGCAATGCCGCCGATGGGGGGCGCGATCAGCTTGGCCAGCAGCACGCCCACGATAATGGTCACACCGGGGGTGACCAGAATGTCGATCTTCGTCTCCTTGGACACGGCCTTGCCGCACTCGGCGGCGATGATGGCGATGACCAGCACCGCCAACGGGCCGCCCGCGCCGCCCTCTACATTGGCGGCGTTACCCACCGCGGCCAGCGAGAACAGCACCAGCGGGTCGCACTTCAAGGCGTAGCCGATGGCCACGGCCATGGCCGGGCCGGCCATGCCGGAGGCGTAAGTGCCCACATCAATGAGCAGCTGCACGCCCAGCTGCTGCCCCAGCGTTTTGATGATGGTGCCGATGAGCAGGGAGCAGAACAGACCCTGCGCCATGGCGCCCAGCGCGTCGATTCCGTAGCGCTTGGCAGAAAACTCGATGTTCTTGCGTTTCAGGAATTCTTTCATGTTTCTTACCACTTTTCTATGTAAAGTAACGGTGGACAGGTGTCTTGACACCTGTCCACCACATTTTAGCAGAGTTTTTGGATTTGTCAACCCATGATTTCGTTCCTGTCTTATATCTCTTCCAGCAGCACGCCCAGCCCACGCAGCGCCTGCCGCACCCGGGCAAAGGCCTGTTCGTCGGGGCACAGGACGGTGTGCAGGTGGATGCCCTCGGTCAGCAGGGACAGGGGAGCGGCAGCCCCCTCCCGGCAGCGAGTAATAAACTGCCCCACCTCGTAGCGGTTGGACAGGTTCAGCGGCCCGGTGAGCTGCCCGTAAACGGGATGCTCCACCACCACATCCAGCACGGTGCAGCCGTGATCTACGATGGCGTTCAGCTCCGCCTCCATCTGCCCGCCCTCATGCCGGCAGGCCAGCGTGCAGCACAACCCGGCACGGGTGCGGGATACCAGATAGCCTCTGGGGGTGGCGGTGATGTGCGCGCCGCCCGCCCGCAACAGGGCGATATCACCCACGATGATCTGCCGGCTGACGGAAAATTCTCTGGCCAGCACCGTGGCGCTGACCGGGTCGTTGGCCCGCTCCAGCACCTGTGCGATGGCCGCTCTTCTCTCCTGTGCGTCCAAACCGCTCACTTCCTTTGTTAAGATAGATGTCTTGTCGGTAGTATATCATACTCCCGTGTCCGGCGCAAGAGCAGCGGCGGCTCCCCCTCCGATGCCGCTTTTTTGTATTCTTTACCCGGGAACGGACGGGAATGTGGTCGGGAAGCCTTGACTTTTTGCCGCTGAATTTATAGAATGTAATGTAATGAATTTCCCGGTATAACCACACTATTGATATAAAGGAATGAAACGCTATGGCAAAGGACACCAACAAAAAGCAGGTGGAGCAGATCACCGATATGGAAGTGGACTTCACCCAGTGGTACACCGACGTGTGCAAAAAGGCGGAGCTGATCGACTACTCTTCCATCAAGGGTATGTTCATCTACCGCCCCTACGGCTACGCCATCTGGGAGAACATTCAGCGCACCCTGGACGAGATGTTCAAGAAGACCGGACACGAAAATGTGTCCATGCCCATGCTCATCCCCGAGTCTCTGCTGCAG
>JAGBTC010000200.1 GCA_017631545.1 Oscillospiraceae bacterium | reverse complement strand
GAGGTAACTTCCGCGGAGTATGTCCGTGAATCGGGCGGCTGAGGAATGTCTGTGCACGCGTATATCGCCAAGCAGAAAGAACCGGCCGGCTTATGTTGCGCCGGTTTTCATTCTGGCCTGGAGTGATACGCACGAAACAGTGGACAGTCAGACTTCACCGTACGAAGAGAAGCGCGGAGCCGTCGGGAGCAGCGCGGATGGACTGAAGCGAGGACGAGAAACCGAAGAGCCGCAAAGCGGATCTGTTTCAAGTCCGAGTCGGAGGGAAGCCGCGCGTCGCGAGCAGGCGAAGCGTGACAGACAAAAAGACGCAAGTAAAAAGTCACTTCGTATGTATTTAAGGAGGAAACAACCCATGGCTCAGAAAGAAATGATCCGCATTCGCCTGAAGGCCTACGACCATCAGCTCATCGACCAGTCCGCTGAGAAGATCGTCGAGACCGCCAAGCGCACCGGCGCTACCGTGTCCGGCCCCATCCCCCTGCCCACCAAGAAGGAGATCGTCACCATCCTGCGCGCCGTCCATAAGTATAAGGACAGCCGTGAGCAGTTCGAGCGCCGCACCCACAAGCGCCTGATCGATGTCATCAAGCCCTCTCCCAAGACCGTGGAGGCCCTGATGTCTCTGGAGCTTCCCGCTGGCGTCGAGATCGAGATCAAGCTGTAATTGGTGTCTTTTTCCGTTATGCTTCGTTGTGCCGGCTTGCCGTACTCGCGGTACTGCCTGCGCCGACACGCCTCGCCTAACGAAAAAATCCACTCAATTATAAATTATATCTCGCAAAATGCGGCGTAAGCCGCAACCCAAACCGAAACCCAGCGAAGCGGTTTTGGTTTGGAGAGGAAAAGCAAGGAAGCGTGTGAAGTTTTCGCCGGAGGCGGAAACGGAGCGAAGCGGACTTTGCTTTGACGAGTGTACCCGCTGTTCGCCGCGTATAGAGGCGAACGGGTCAAGTTGTCGTAGCAATGACAGCCAATGGTCAACTACGCCAACCAATAACCTTTATATTAGGAGGAAACAAGTCAATGGAAAAGGCAATCATCGGCACGAAGGTCGGCATGACCCAGATCTTCAACGAAGCCGGCCATGCCGTTCCCGTGACCGTCATCCAGGTCGGCCCCTGCACCGTGGTGCAGAAGAAGACCAAGGAGAAGGACGGCTACGAGGCGGTGCAGCTGGGCTTCAACACCATTCCCGAGCGCAAGCTCACCAAGCCTGAGCTGGGCCATCAGAAGAAGGCCGGCATCAGCGAGTTCAAGAAGGTCCTCAAGGAGTTCGCTCTGGACGCCTCCAAGTTCGAGATCGGCGACCAGATCACCGCGGAGATGTTCGCTGAGGGCGACCGCGTGGATGTGACCGGCATCAGCAAGGGTCACGGCTTCCAGGGCGTTGTCAAGCGCCACGGCGCCGCCATCAAGCGCATGACCCACGGCGGCGGCCCCGTGCATCGTCATCAGGGCTCTCTGGGCGCGGGCACCACTCCCGGCCACATCTTCAAGGGCCGTGACGGCGCCGGCCAGATGGGTAACGAGCAGGTTACCGTGCTGAACCTGGATGTGGTCAAGGTTGATACCGAGCTGGGCGTTGTGGCCGTGCGCGGTGCTATCCCCGGCCCCAAGGGCGGCGTGGTGTTTGTGCGCAGCTCCGTGATCAATGTCAAGGAGAAGGGCGCGGCCGCCGGCATCAGCAACAACCCGCAGAAGGCTTCTGCCCGCGTCAATCCCCAGAAGGCTTCCGCCCGCAACAAGTAAGGAAAGGAGAGTTTGAATCATGGCTAACGCAAAACTGTTTAACATGGCCGGTCAGCAGATCGGCGACATTGAGCTCTCCGATGCTATCTTCGGTATTGAGCCCAATCAGGTGGTTGTGCATGAGGTGGTCAAGAATCACCTGGCCAACTGCCGTCAGGGTACCCAGTCCGCTTTGACCCGCGCCGAGGTTTCCGGCGGCGGCAAGAAGCCCTGGCGTCAGAAGGGTACCGGCCACGCCCGTCAGGGTTCCACCCGCGCTCCCCAGTGGACTCACGGCGGTATCGTGTTCGCTCCCAAGCCCCGCGATTACAGCTACTCCCTGAACAAGAAGGTCAAGCGTCTGGCGCTGAAGTCCGCTCTGTCCGACAAGGCTGCCAACGGCAACGTCGTCGTGGTGGACGGCCTGAAGATGGAGTCCATCAAGACCAAGACCATGAAGGGCCTGCTGGACGCCATGAGCGTCACCAAGTCCGTGGTCATCACCGCTGAGCAGGACGAGATCATCATCAAGTCCGCCCGCAACATCCCTGGCGTGGTCACCACCACCGCCAAGATCCTCAGCGTGTATGACATCGTCAACGCCAAGCAGCTGGTCATTGACAAGGCTGCTCTGGCCATCATCGAGGAGGTGTTTGCGTAATGACTAAGGCTTACGACATCATCAAGCGCCCCGTCATCACCGAGCAGTCCATGGAGCAGACGGAGATGAAGCGCTACACCTTCGAGGTCGCCAAGACCGCCAACAAGATCGAGATCGCCAAGGCGATCGAGGAGATCTTCGGCGTTAAGGTTGCCAAGGTCAACACCCTGAACATGCAGGGTAAGATGAAGCGCCTGGGTGCTCAGCCCGCCGGCCGCCGTGCCAGCTGGAAGAAGGCTATCGTCACCCTGACCGCCGATTCCAAGTCCATCGAGCTCTTCGAGGGCATGGTGTAAGGAGGAGAATGACAAATGGCTATCAAGACTTTTAAG
>JAGBTC010000199.1 GCA_017631545.1 Oscillospiraceae bacterium | reverse complement strand
TAAGAACCTGCTTTACAATGGATAGCTTCTCTTCTTTGCTGCGTATAGTGTATTTCCTCGGCATATTTTCACCTCCCTTTCTGATTATAGCGCAAAAAGATGGTAGGCACTTTCGTGTCTACCATCTTTTTATCACTTCAGTCGTTAAGACCGCGGCGTTTTTTACAGGTTTTTCAATTCCTTCCATGTATCTTCAATGACCTTACGGGGAAGATAAACAGCCGCAAGCTCCATCAGCTGTGCCAGCGTCAGGTTCCGTCCGGCGGACAGCATGGGGTGCTTCATCCATTTGCCAAAACGGCGCTGGAACACCGCCAGCGAGCGTGGATCGTCCAGCAATTCTCCCACCGTAATTTTATTGTTTCGCAGATCCATATTTTATCACCTCGCTCCAGCCTATGCCGCTGCCGGGCGCGACTTGACTGTGCCGGGGGAATAACCGCGCCCGACCTTGGGCATACTGAAGCTATCCTGTTATGGAGGTGGAAGTATGGATACCAACAACAGCATCAAATGCACCGTAAACAGCTGTGCCTACCACAGCAAGACGCAGAACTACTGCTCCCTGCCCGAAATTCAGGTAGGCTGCACCTGCGGCACCGTGACCAGCTGCCAGGGCACCGAGTGTGCCTCCTTCCGTCTGGAGCACAAGTGAGCAAAAGCACGCGCGCGCCAAGTTTGGCGCGCGCGTGCTTTTTTGTTTTGATTAGCGTACATTCAGGCCCGCAAAGCCCATCAGCGCCAGCGCCATCAGACCTGCTGTGATCAGCTGGATGGGCAGGCCGCGAAAGATCCGCGGACACTTGTCAAAGCTGGCCTGATCCTGCAATCCGGCAAAAATCACCAGCACCACCAGCACGCCCACGCCGGCAGCAAAGGCGTAAAGCACGCTTTGCCACAGGCTGTAGTTACGCAGCGTGACGATCAGCGCCACGCCCAGCACCGCACAATTGTACAGTGTTTCGGACAGGTATGCGTCCAACTGCCCGGACAGCGCGGGAAACACTTTTTTCAGCAGCAGCCGCAGCGAAAACACCACCGCCAGCACCGCCAGCGTATAGATAAGCACCCGCAGATACTCCAGAGCGAAGTAGCGCAGCACAAGCGCGTTCAGCAACCATGTGAGCAGGGCGGTGAGCGTCATGACCAGAGTCAGAGCGACACCCATGCGCCAGGCATCCTTCTCCCGCATGATGGTTTCCTTGGGCCAGCCCATGCCCAGCGGGCGGATGAGCACCAGATTTTCCGCAAGCACGGCGATCAAAACAATGCCGATCATCTGTATCATCATTCCGCCCCCTTACACGTCGCCGTCCACATACTGCACATCGCCGTCCTCCAGATGAGTGGCGATATAAAGGGCCTTGTTGACCCCGGCAGTGATGGCATGACAGGTATCTGTGGCGCCGGAGATGGCATCCACACTGTTGGCTCCCTCGTGGCGGATCGTACCGGACATTCCTCTATACCGCACCAGATAGCTCGGTTGGGTGGCCTGTCCGCCTACGGTGGCGTGCTCGCTGTGGTCGGTGACGCTTACACCGGTCACCTCACCGTTCAGATCCACGCCCACCACCATGGTGATCATGCCGCCAAAGCCCTGCACCTCCACCTCGATGCAGTAGCCCACCTGCTCCACCTCATTGTAGCCGGCCAGAATACGCACCGCATCCTCCGTCACATAGGGAGTCTCGCTGGCGACGCTGGCCAAAGGCATCACGCTGCTGAGCAGCTCCTGCTGCTGGCGGTTTTCCCGCAGGGCGATGGAGCGGCTGAGTCCCTGCTGCACCGAGAACACGGCTACCACCGTCACCACGATCACCAGAGCGAGGCTGAGCGCGCTGCGCTGCCATTGGCGAATGGCATCCAACTGTTTCTCCCCGGGAACAGCCCCGGGTTCCCGCTCCTTCTTTTGGGGCAGCACCGGCTTGAACATGGCCAGCCGCCGTCCCTGCCGGCGCAGCCACAGCCGGGTTTCCGTAAGGGGCGGCACACCGAAGCGCCGGGGCAGCCCGATGCGATCCAGCAGCCACACGCAGCAGTTCATGGTCAAAATCGCAAACCCGACCCCGTCGGGATAAGAGCCAAAACAGCGCAGCGCCACCGTCAAACAGCCGCAGCCCACACCGTACAGCATCTGTCCCCGGGGGGTGACGGGCGAAGTGGTGTAGTCCGTGGCCATAAAAATTGCGCCCAGCAGCAGGCCACCGCCCAGCAGGTTATAAAGCATCCAATCCATCCGCGCAACGCCCTGCGCCCGGGGGAAGCAGAAGCTCAGCACCGCCACCGTCCCCAAAAAGCAGCCGGGGATGCGCCAGGAGATGACCCGCCGCGCCAGCAGGTACAGCCCGCCCAGCAGCAGCATAAAACAGGCCACCTCACCCATCGCGCCGGCGTGCTGACCCAGCAGCATCTGGGGCAGATCCTGAGGCGGCAGCTGCCCCAGATGGAGGTAGGCCATGGGGGTAGCGGTACTCACCGCATCCACCGTGCCAAACAGGGGCGCGTGATCCAGCGCATCCACCCATGTAGTCATCATACCCGGGAAGGACAGCAGCAGCATCCGCCCGGCCAGCGCCGGGTTCATAAAGTTTTTGCCCAGTCCGCCGTAAAACTGCTTGACCACCACAATGGCAAAGGCTCCGCCCAGCACCGGCGCCCAGTAGGGCACGGTGGCCGGCAGGCTCATGGCCAGCAGCAGCCCCGTCACACAGGCTGACAGATCACGCAGGGTGTTGGCTTTTCCGGTGAGTTTGTTGTACAGCCACTCAAAGCCCATGCAGGCACCCACGCTGATGGCGGTCACCACCAGCACCTTAATGCCGTAAAACACCGCGCCCATGCACAGCGCCGGGGTCAGCGCCACCAGCACATCCAGCATGACGCCGTCCACTGTGGCCCGATCCTTCACGCTGGGCGAGACCGCTCGTTTTGTCCATGTTTTGCTCACGGTAACACCTCCCCGTCCTGGCCTTTTTCCGCCGACTCCACCAGCCGCCGCGCCTGCGCCATGCGCTCCAGCAGCGGGATGGCAGAGGGACAGATATAGGTGCAGCAGCCGCAGCCGATACAGTCCTGCACGTTCAGACGCAGCAGCTCGCTCACCTCCGCGCCCAGTTTCAGTTCCTTATCCACCAGCAGGGGCATCAGGTGCATGGGGCAGGCGGCCACACAACGGCCGCAGCGGATGCAAACCGTTTCCTCCGCCGGCTGATGATGTTCCCAGCCCAGCATACAGATCAGGCTGTTGGTGCTTTTGGTCACAGGCACATCCAGCTCCTTTTGCGCTGTACCCATCATGGGTCCGCCCATCAGCACAAGGTCGGGCTTTTCCCGGAAACCGCCGGCGGCGCGGATCACCTCGCTGACCGGGGTGCCGATGGGTACCCACAAATTCCGGGGCTGGGTCATCGCTCCGCCGGTGACGGTGACTACCCGACGGGTGAGGGGTCTGCCCTTTTTCACCGCCCGATACACCGCGTATGCGGTGGCGGCGTTGAATACCACGCAGTTGACATCGATGGCGTTGCCTCCGGGGGGCACCTCCCGTCCGGTAACCGTTTTGATCACCTGCTTCTCCGCGCCCAGCGGATAACGGGCAGGAATGGCGGCCACGCGCACATTCAGCTTGCCCTTGGTCACCTTACGCTCCAAAAGCTCCACGGCGTTGAGCTTATCGGCCTCCACGGCCACCGCACCATCCGCCGCGTCCACCGCTTTCATGAGGATCTTCACCGCGGTTAGGATGGCGTCCCCCTTTTCCAGCAGGATGCGGTGGTCGGCGGTGATATACGGCTCGCTCTCGGCGGCGTTGACGATCACGGTATCCACCCGTCCCCGGGCAGCGCGCAGTTTGGCCGCAGCCGGATAGCCGCCGCCGCCCATACCCACCACGCCGGCCTGCTCAATGCGAGAGATGATCTCCTCCGCGTCCAGCGCGGCAGGGTCGTCCACCGGCTCGGGGTGGTCGAGCCAGCGCGCATCCGTGCCGTCGGCACAAATGACCACACACAGCACCCGCTCCCCGTTGGGATGGGGTCGGGGTTCGATGGCCTCCACCTGTCCGGCAATGCTGGCATGAATGATCACGCCCTGCGCCGTTTCGGCAATGGGCTGGCCCTCCGTCACCGTGTCTCCCACGCTGACCCGGCATTGGCTGGTTTCATCCCCCCGCTCGGCTACGGGAATGATCACCCGCTCCGGCGTCACGCCCATCACCGCCAGCGACTTGCGCCGGGTGCCGTCTTTGCGGCTGTCCAAATGGATGCCGCCGAATATATTATGAAACATGACCTTCCTCCCTTCCCGCGCCCGAAGGCGCGCAGGGTCGCAATTCTCGTGCGCCGTTTCGACGCAAAGTACACGCTTATACAATTATATACTATAATCCAACCCGTTCCATCTGTCCAGAAATAAATTGTAAATTCTCCATGTCCCGCCCAAAAGGAAAAAGCTGTTGTACCCCGTCGGTCTTTGTGCTATACTGTATGCTAAATCACTTTATATCAAAAAGGAGTGTTCCCCATGCGTTCCGACGTCATCAAAAAAGGCATTCCCGCCGCTCCCAACCGCTCCCTGCTCTATGCCCTTGGCTACACCAAGGAGGAGCTGGAGCGGCCCCTGATCGGCGTGGTCTGCTCCTATAACGAGATCGTGCCCGGCCACATGAATCTGGACAAGATCGCCCAAGCCGTCAAGGCCGGCATCCGCGCCGCCGGCGGCACCCCGGTGGAGTTCCCTGCCATCGCCGTGTGTGACGGCATTGCCATGGGCCATGTGGGCATGAAGTATTCCCTGGTCACCCGGGATCTGATCGCCGACTCTACCGAGGCCATGGCCATGGCCCACCAGTTTGACGGTCTTGTCATGATCCCCAACTGCGACAAAAATGTGCCCGGCCTGCTCATGGCCGCCGCCCGGGTCAATGTGCCCACCATCTTCGTCTCCGGCGGCCCCATGCTGGCCGGCACCCTGTCCAGCGGCAAGCGCACCTGCCTGTCCCATATGTTTGAGGCGGTAGGCTCCTACTACGCCGACAAGATGGATGAGGCCGGGCTGGAGGACTACGAAAACAACGCCTGCCCCACCTGCGGCTCCTGCTCGGGTATGTACACCGCCAACTCCATGAACTGCCTGACCGAAGCCATCGGCATGGCGCTGGGCGGCAACGGCACCATTCCTGCCGTCTACTCCGCCCGCCTGCGGCTGGCCAAGCACGCAGGTATGAAGATCATGGAGCTGGTGGAAAAGGACATCCGTCCCCGGGACATCATGACCGAAGCCGCCTTCCACAACGCCGAGACCATTGACATGGCGCTGGGCTGTTCCACCAACACCATGCTCCACCTGCCTGCCATCGCCCACGAGTGCGGCATCGAGCTGTCCTTTGACCTGTCCAATGAGATCTCCGACCGCACCCCCAACCTGTGTCATCTGGCCCCTGCCGGAAGCACCTATATGGAGGATCTGGACCGGGCAGGCGGCGTATATGCCGTGATGGCGGAGCTGGCAAAGAAGAACCTGATCGACACCTCTCTCATCACCTGCACCGGCAAGACCATTGCGGAAAATCTGGACGGCGTGGTCAACCGCGACCCGGAGATCATCCGCCCCATCGACAACCCCTATACCGCCACCGGCGGCATCGCCGTGCTCAAGGGCAACCTCGCCCCCGACGGCTGTGTGGTCAAGCAGTCCGCC
>JAGBTC010000198.1 GCA_017631545.1 Oscillospiraceae bacterium | reverse complement strand
TCCATCGCGCTGGCTAAGATCCTGATGAAGAACGGAGGGAAGAAGTGATGGCAAACAAGCTGATCGTCTCCGCCGCGCCCCATATCACCGGCGCGGATACCACTCAGAAGATCATGGGTCGGGTGTGTATCGCCCTGATCCCCACCCTGATCGCTTCTATCATCGTCTTTGGTATCAATTCCCTGATCCTCACCGCCGTTACTGTGGCCGCCTGTGTGGTCTTTGAGTACGGCTATTGCAAGCTGATGAAGCGGGAAGTGCCCGTTTCCGACCTGTCCGCCGTGGTCACCGGCCTGCTGCTGGCCTTCAACCTGCCGGCCACGCTGCCCTGGTGGATGGCCATCGTGGGCGCGTTTATCGCCATCGTCATCGTCAAGCAGCTCTTCGGCGGTCTGGGCTATAACTTCGCCAACCCCGCCATCGTGGCCCGTATCGCGCTGGCCATGGGCTTTGCCAGCCGCATGACGGCGTATCCCTTCCCCGAGAGCGGTGTGGACGCGCTGTCTGCCGCCACGCCTCTGGCTGCCGATGCCGGCGCCCAGGCCTACAAGGCGCTGCTGCTGGGTACCCACGGCGGCGTGCTGGGTGAGACCTGCGCGCTGACCATCCTGTTGGGCGGTATCTATCTCATCGCAACCAAGGTCATCAGCCCCACCATCCCCGTGACCTATCTGGGTACGGTGGCCGTGCTGGCCCTTGTGTCCGGCCAGGATCCCATCTATCAGCTGCTGTCCGGCGGTCTGATGCTGGGCGCGTTCTTCATGGCTACCGACTATGTTACCTCTCCCACCACCCGCAAGGGTAAGCTGGTGTTCGGCATCGGTCTGGGTGTCATCACCTGTGCCATCCGCTTCCTGGGCACCATGAACGAGGGCGTGTCCTTCGCCATCCTGCTGATGAACCTGCTGGTGCCTTATATCGAGGTTCTGACCCGTCAGGACAAGCTGGGCATCGCCAAGGCGAAAAAGGGAGGTGCCGCGAAATGAGTAACTGGAACAAGATTTTCAAGCCCATCGTGGTGCTGAGCGTCATCTGCATCGTCATTACCGGCGCTCTGGCTCTGACCAACAATGTTACCAAGCCCATCATCGATGAGGCGATCCGTGTGGCGCAGGAAAATGCCCGTAAGGAGCTGCTGCCCGACGCCGCCGGCTTCACCAAGGTGGAGGGTATTTCCGTGGCCAATGTGTCTGATGTGTATACGGCAGACAACGGCGTAGGTGCTGTGGTCACCAGCTCTGCCAAGGGCTACGGCGGCACCATGACCGTCATGGTTGGCTTCAACGCGGACGGCACCATCCGTCAGATCAAGGTCACCGAGCAGGCCGAGACCAAGGGCATCGGCAGCAAGGTCGCCGGCGATCCTGCTTTCTGGACTCGCTATGAGGGCGTGAAGGCCGAGCTGCCGGTGGAAGTGGATGCTCTGTCCGGCGCTACCATCTCCAGCAAGGCGCTCAATGCCGCCGTCAACTCCGCCGTCGAGGCGTACAACGCCATCGGCTGAAAGGAAGGTGAACGAAATGAGTAATAAACTGAAGATCCTGACCAACGGTATCCTCAACGAGAACCCGGTTCTGCGGCTCGTTTTGGGCACCTGTCCCACCCTGGCCGTGACTACCATGGCCTCCAACGGCATCGGAATGGGCCTTGCGGCCACCTTCGTGCTGCTGTGCTCCAACATCGTTATCTCCGCTTTGCGTAAGGTCATTCCCGATCAGGTGCGTATCCCTTGCTACATCACCGTCATCGCCGGCTTTGTGTCCGTGGTGCAGATGATCGTCAAGGCGTTCCTGCCCAGCCTGGACACCGCTCTGGGCGTGTATCTGCCCCTGATCGTGGTCAACTGCATCATTCTTGGCCGTGCTGAGATGTTTGCCTCCAAGAACAGCATCGTTGACTCCGCTCTGGACGGTATCGGCATGGGCATCGGCTTTACCCTGACCCTGACCGTCATGGGTACCATCCGCGAGATCCTGGGTTCCGGCACCTGGATGGCCGGTCTGGACGGCCTGCTGTCCTTCCTGCCGGAGGGCTTTGCCATTCAGGTTCTGCCTGCAAGTGTGGATCCCTTTACCATCATGACCAGCGCGCCCGGCGGCTTCTTCGTGTTCGGTGTGCTCATGGCCGGTGCTACCTGGCTGAACACCCGTCCCAAGAAGGTCAAGGTCGCTGTGGCTGAGGAAGGGGGCAATGCGTAATGGAACTGGGTTTGAAGCTTGCCAGCATTTTCTTTACCATGATCTTGGTGGATAACTATGTACTTGCCAAGTTCCTGGGTATTTGTCCGTTCCTGGGCGTGTCCAAGAAGCTGGACAGCGCCGTGGGTATGTCTCTGGCCGTTACCTTCGTCATGGTCATGGCCACTGCTGCTACCTGGCCCATCCAGATCTACATTCTGGATCGCTTTGAGATGGGATACCTTCAGACCATCGTGTTCATCCTCATCATCGCCATTCTGGTGCAGCTGCTGGAGAATGTTCTGAAGAAGTATATCCCCACCCTGTACAAGTCTCTGGGCGTGTATCTGCCTTTGATCACCACCAACTGCACCATTCTGGGTGTGACCATCCTGAATCTGGACAACGGCTATAACTTTATTGAGTCCATCGTCTGTGCTGCCGGCGCCGGTATCGGCTTCCTGGTGGCCATGGTGCTGTTCTCCGGCGTGCGCCGCCGGGTGGAAGAGGCCAATGTGCCCAAGAGCTTCGAAGGTCTGCCCATCACGCTGGTGGCTGCGGCCATGACCTCCTTGTCCTTCATGGGCTTTGGCGGCATCGTGGAAGCCATCTTTGGCGCTTGATAGGAGGGAGGAAGAGCTATGAATCCGATTTTATTGGCTATTCTTGTTGTCACCGTGATCGGTGTCATTGGCGCCGTGATTCTGGTGGCCGCCTCGATCCTGATGTATGTTCCCGTGGATGAGCGCGTGGAGCAGATCACCGCCGTTCTGGCCGGTGCCAACTGCGGCGCCTGCGGCTGTGCCGGCTGTGCCGACTATGCCAAAAGCATTGTGGAGGATGGCGCTCCCATCAACAAGTGTACTCCCGGCGGAGCTGCCTGCGCCGCCGCTGTCGCCCAGATCATGGGCGTGGAAGCAGGGGACAGTGCCAGCATGAAGGCGGTGGTCGCCTGCTCCGGCACCTGCGAGAGCACCTCCAAGAAGTACGAGTACACCGGTCTTGCCAGCTGCCAGTCGGTCAAGGGCCTGTACGGCGGCGACGGTATGTGCAAATACGGCTGTCTGGGTTACGGCGACTGCGAAAAGGCCTGTCCCTTCGATGCCATCCATGTGGTGGACGGCGTGGCCAAGGTGGAACGGGAAAAGTGTGTGGGCTGCGGCGTGTGTGCCTCGGTTTGTCCCAACGCGGTCATTTCCATCGTGCCCGAGCATAAGCGCAAGCCCGTTGTGGCCTGCAAGAACACGGACAAGGGCGCCGACACCCGTAAGGCGTGTACCGCCGGTTGTATCGGCTGCATGAAGTGTGCCAAGGCCTGCCCCAAGGAGGCCATCACCGTGGAGAACAACCTGGCCTATATCGATCAGGCCAAGTGTGTGGGCTGCCAGCTGTGCGTGAAGGAATGCCCTGTGGGCGTCATCCGCGTACCTGGAGCTGTGTAAGAAACAAGCAAAAAAACTCCCATACCGCATATGCGGTATGGGAGTTTTCTTATTCTGCAAACATTGGGGTGGAGAAGTAGCGGTCGCCGGAGTCGGGGAGCAGGACAACGATGGTCTTACCCGTGTTTTCATCGCGTGCGGCCAGCTGCTGTGCCGCCCAAAGAGCAGCGCCGGAGGAGATGCCGCACAGCACGCCCTCCCGTCCAGCCAGCTCCCGGCCGGCGGCGTAGGCATTTTCTTCCGTTACTCGAATGACCTCGTCGTAAACGGTGCGGTCAAGGGTGTCGGGAATAAAATTCGCGCCCATGCCCTGCAGGCCGTGTGCCCCTGCCTTGCCCCCGGACAGCAGGGGAGAAGCATCCGGCTCCACCGCCACGATGCGTACGGCAGGATTTTGCTCCTTCAAATAGCGACCCACGCCGGAGAGCGTACCGCCGGTGCCCACGCCGGCCACGAAGATGTCCACCTTGCCCCGGGTATCCTGCCAGATCTCCGGCCCCGTGGTTTCGTAGTGCGCCCGGGGGTTGGCAGGGTTGGTGAACTGCCCGGCCAGAAAGCTGCCGGGAATGGCGGCGGCCAGCTCGTTGGCCTTGTCTACCGCGCCCTGCATCCCCAGTGCGCCGGGGGTGAGTACCAGCTGCGCGCCGTAGGCTTTGAGCATGGTGCGCCGTTCCGCGCTCATGGTGTCGGGCATGGTGAGAATGACCTTGTAGCCCCGGGCGGCGGCCACGCAGGCAAGGCCGATGCCCGTATTGCCGGAAGTGGGCTCGATCACCGTGCCGCCGGGGGTGATCAGGCCGTCCTTTTCGGCCTGATCCAGCATGGCCTTGCCCACACGATCCTTGGCGCTGCCGCCGGGATTGAGAAATTCCAGCTTGGCCAGCAGGGGAGTTGCAAGAGCGTGTGCAGCGGAATAGTTGCGCAGCTGAAGCAGCGGCGTGCCGCCGATGAGCTGTTCCACACTTTGATAAAGAGCCATATGCTTGCCTCCTGATCCGATTGTGTTGCGATGGAACGGAATTTGTGTTAAATTATATTAGCATAAAAGGGAACGCTTGTACAGTAAAATTGCCGGTGTTCGTGCAGGAAATACAAGGGAGCGATGGTTTATGAAAACGGGCTTGGTGTTGGAGGGCGGTGCGCTGCGCACCATTTTTTCCGCCGGCGTGTGCGATGCGCTGCTGGCCGGGGGGATCGCGTGCGACTATCTTATCGGCGTGTCTGCCGGCATAGCCTACGGAGTCAGCTATATCTCCGGGCAGCAGGGGCGCAATTTGGAAGTGGCCACCCGTTTTGCGCCCGACCGACGCTATATGGGTGTTGGCAATTTGCTCAACCGGAACAACCGAAGTTACTTTGGGCTGGATTTCACCTTCCGGCGCATCCCGGAGGAGTTTGTACCCTTTGATTATAAGACCTTTGCCGACTACCCC
>JAGBTC010000197.1 GCA_017631545.1 Oscillospiraceae bacterium | reverse complement strand
CCTTTACAAACTTAGCACCACAAGTATATAATATATAATGTCTGTATTTTTTGCCCTCGGCAAGCAAATACAGGGAATAAATCGGCAAAGAAGGAGATTGCTATGAATCTTACGATCTGTATCGGCAGTTCCTGCCATTTGAAGGGCTCCAAGAAGGTCGCTCAGCTTTTCGAGCAGCTGATCGACGAGAAAAATCTGCGTGATAAGGTCAATTTTTACGCCACATTCTGCATGGGCAACTGCCAGAACGGCATCAGCGTGAGCATTGACGATCAGGTTTATTCCGTCACTCCGGAGACCGCCCAGCAATTTTTCGAGAAGGAAGTACTTAGTCGCGTAGAGGAATGAGGGAACGGCTGTGGAAGATATCCTCAGACTGAAAAAATCAAACTGCAAAAACTGTCATAAGTGCATTCGCTACTGCCCTGTGAAGGCCATCCGCTTTTCCGCCGGTCAGGCGCATGTGGTGGAAAACGAGTGCATTCTTTGCGGCATGTGTTTTTCCGTATGCCCACAGGACGCAAAGCTGATTTCCAGCGACATGGAAAAGGTCCATGTCCTGCTGTCCACTGCGCCGGTGTATGCCAGCATCGCCCCCTCCTTCGCCGCGTCCTTCCCCGGTGTGGGTATCGACGCGCTGGAGCAGGCGCTGATCAAGCTGGGCTTCCGGGGCGCGGAGGAAACGGCGGTTGGTGCGGCCATCGTGACGAGGGAGTACGAGCGCATTTTACGGGAAGAAAAGCCCAATGTTCTTATCTCCTCCTGCTGCACCAGTGTCAACCTGCTTATGCAAAAGCACTACCCGGACACCCTGTTCGCTCTTGCCCCCGTGATGACTCCTGCACAGGCACACGGCGCCTACATCAAGCGCCAGCATCCGGGCGCCAAGGTGGTCTTTATCGGCCCCTGCATTGCCAAAAAGCAGGAGGCCATCGACAGCGAGCAGCTGGACGCGGTGCTTTCCTTTGAAGAGCTGCATCACTGGCTGGAGGCGGAACAGATCACTCCGGAAACGGGCACAGCAGACGCAACCCCCGGTGGAAAGACCCGGCTGTATCCCACCATGGGCGGCGTGCTGAAGTCCATGGAAAAGAATCCGGACTATACCTATATCGCTGTGGACGGCATCAAAAAGTGTGCCGCCGTGCTGGAGGAAGTTCGTGCCGGTGCGCTGCACCGCTGCTTTATCGAGCTGTCCTCCTGTCAGGGCAGCTGCGCGGGCGGCCCGCTGCTGGGCCGACCCACCTCCGGCCCCGTCCAGAACACGGTGAACATTATGCACTACAGCTCTTCCGGTCGCTTCCCCGTGGAGCGGCACGAAGGGGAAAACTATCACCGCGACTTCGCCCCCATCGAGCGTCTTGCAAAGCAGCCCTCTCAGCAGCTGATCGACCAGATGCTGATTCGCATGGGCAAGCAGGATCCGGAAACCCGGCTCAACTGCGGTTCCTGCGGCTATAACTCCTGTCAGGACAAGGCCGTGGCCATCATTCAGGGAAAAGCAGACCTGTCCATGTGCCTGCCCTACATGATGGAAAAGGCGCAGGGCTTCTCGGACGCGGTGGTGAACAACTCCCCCAACGCCATTCTGGTCCTCAACGAGGATCTGGAGGTGCAGAAGATCAACCCCGTCGCCTGCCGTCTGTTCCGCGTGCGGGACGAAAAGGATGTGCTGGGCGAGGCGGTGGGCCGCCTGATGGACGACAGCGTCTTCCGCAAGGTGCAAAAAACCCGCCGCAACCGCACCAACGAGCGGGAATACCTGTCCGAGTACGGCTGCTATGTGGATCGCACCGTTTTGTTCAACAGCGATTCTCATTTGTTCATCTGCATGATGCGCGATGTGACCGCGGAAGTGGAGCGGCTGGAAAAGAAGCTGGAGACCCGTCTGCAGGCGGTGGAGATCGCCGATGATGTGGCCAAAAAGCAGCTGAAAATCGTGCAGAATATTGCCTCCCTGCTGGGCGAGACCGCTGCGGATACGCTCATCGCCATCGACCGCCTGAAGGAGACGATTTCGGATGACTGAGAATTTGTATGCCGACATCGGATACCAGAGTCTGTGCAAGCACGGCCAGATCGTTTGCGGCGACCATGTGGAACGCATCGACCGGCCGGACGGTTCCATCGTGCTTGTGCTGGCCGACGGCCTGGGCAGCGGCGTAAAGGCCTGCATTCTTGCCACCCTGACCTCCACCATTATTTCCCGCATGATCGCGGAGGATCTGCCCATTACATACTGCGTCAGCGCCATTGCCGAGGCACTGCCCATCTGCTCGGTACGCAAGCTGGCCTACTCCACTTTTACGGTGGTTCACATCATGCCCACGGGCATGGCCTATCTGGTTCAGTACGACAACCCCGGCGCGATCCTGTTCCGGGATGGAGCGCAGCTCCCCATCCCCTTTGTAAAAATGGAGATCGGCGACAAGCTCATCGAGTCCGCCATGATCCAGCTGAAAAAGGGCGATGTGCTTATGACCTACAGCGACGGAGCGGAACATTCCGGCGTTGGCCCGGGCATGAGCTATTCCCTCGGTTGGGGTCAGCGCAACATCGCGGAATACATGGCTCCGTTGTGCTGTGCCGGCTTCTCGGCCAAGACGCTGAATACCATATTCCTTGACGAGTGCAGCCGCCGCTACGACGGCAAGCCCGGCGACGATACCACGGCGCTGACCGTCTATATGCGCAGCCGGGAGCAGGTCAACCTGATGATCGGCCCCCCGGCCAATATGGAAGACAACGAAAAGATGCTTTCTTTGTTTTTCGGCAAGCGCGGCAAGCATATCGTCTGTGGCGGCACCACATCACGCATCGCCTCGGAATATCTGGGGAAACCGCTGCGTGTCTCTTTGGATTATCAGGACGACGACATCCCTGCCATCGGTTATATCGAAGGGGTGGATCTGGTGACGGAGGGTATCATTACCATCAACCGCGTGCTGGACTACGCCAAAGATTACCTGCAGGACAACGAGACCTATTCCCAATGGTGCTACAAGCGGGACGGCGCGTCCCTGATCGCACAGATGCTGTTTGAAACAGCTACTGATATCAACTTTTTCGTGGGACGGGCCGTCAACCCCGCCCATCAAAACCCGAACCTGCCCATCACCTTCAGCCTTAAGATGCAGCTGGTG
>JAGBTC010000196.1 GCA_017631545.1 Oscillospiraceae bacterium | reverse complement strand
CCCGCGGCGATGATGGGGAAGAAGTTCTCTGAATTGCTGGTGGGCTGAATTTCGTAGGTGCCGTAGCGGTTGACCATGTCAAGGGCGTCGGGCAGCATACCCTGAATGGGCTGTCCCTCCAGAAAAGGGATGCTGTCCGGGCCGGACAGGGGCTTTTTTTCGTCAGTCATACTATCACCTCGCCCATAGTGTGCACAAAATAGCGCTCCGCTTTTCTCAAAGCGGAGCGCCAATTTTTTGCTTGATTCAGTGCAGCAGATAGTACTTCACCAGCGTTTGCAGCAGCTCGTCCCGGTCGACCTTGCGGATGAGGGCACGGGCGTTGTTGTGGTTGGTGATGTAGGTGGGATCTTCGGACAGAATATAGCCCACGATTTGGTTGACCGGGTTGTAGCCCTTTTCCTGAAGGGCCTGATAGACCTTGGTCAGAATGGCTTTGATCTCCAGATCGCGTTCGTCGGACAGGCGGAATTTACGGGTAAAATCGTTATCCATTGCAGGCACCTCCTATAAAAATCGCTGAAAAGGATAGTACTTATAGTTTACCTTGAAATCGTCCCCGTGTAAAGAGGAAAAATAATTTTTTATTCCGCCCCGGGGACGGAGAACTGCGTGGGCAGGACATCCAAACCGGGCTTTGCCTGCCGCACCGCCTCCACCAGCACGGCAGAGGGGGCGTGGGCAGGGGAGTGGGCCAGCAGCTGCAGCCGCTTGGGCTCCAGACCGTATGCGCGCAGAGCGCAAAACACTTCGCACAGCCGTTCCGGGCGATGGCACAGGGCAAAGCGTCCGCCGTTTTTCACCAGCCGGGCGGCAGCCCGGCACAGCTCATCCAGCGTGCAGCCCTCCTCGCAGCGGGCGGCACCGCCCGATATTCCGCTGTCCACGGGGAAATAGGGCGGGTTGGAAATGACAAGGTCGAATTGTCCGGTGGGCAGGGGGGCGTGGCGCAGGTCGGCCTGCATCACCGTTCCCTCCAATTGGTTTTCCAGAAGATTGTTCCGGGCGGTTTGCACCGATGTCTCGTCCAGCTCTACTCCGGTCAGGGACAGGGAGGACTCCCGGTCAGCCAGCAGCAACAGCAGTGCGCCGCTCCCCGTGCCCAGATCGCACACGCGCCAGCCGGGGCGCACCGTGGCAAAGCGGCCCAGGGCCAGCGTGTCCCCACACAGGGGGAACACCCCCTCGGGGCAGCACAGCTGATAGCGGCCCAGCAGTTCCGGCTTCGGCACGCTCATTCCTCCCCCCTCCAAAGCTCCAGCACATGGCGGGTGATCCGCCCGGTCAGCCCCCACACCGCCTTGCCCTGCCACGGGTAGCTTGGGCCGGACTCCACCCCGGCGCGCCAGGGGTAGTCGGGAGTGATGTTCAGCGCGGCGTAGGGGAAATCCTTCGGCAAAACGGGGACAAGGTCGTAGCGGTACTGCTCAGGCGTCATCTCC
Organism: Oscillospiraceae bacterium; assembly: GCA_017631545.1. Taxonomy (GTDB): domain Bacteria; phylum Bacillota; class Clostridia; order Oscillospirales; family Oscillospiraceae; genus Lawsonibacter. Next base: position 266 of record JAGBTC010000196.1, on the reverse strand, counting down.
AGCAGGGCGGACAGGGGGATGGTAAACACCTCGTCCACCTCGGCGGTGTTGAGGGTCATGTCCGCCAGCGCCTGCGCTTCCACCTGCGCCAGAATGGGGTAGAGGGCAAACCCGCTGCGGTGGCAGATAAAATCCAGCGCGCCCAGCACCCGGATCGACTGCGTGGGGATGCCCAGCTCCTCCTGCGTCTCCCGCAGGGCGCAGTCCACAGCGCTCTCGCCCGGCTCCATAACGCCGCCGGGAAAGCATACCTCCCGGGGCTGCTG
>JAGBTC010000195.1 GCA_017631545.1 Oscillospiraceae bacterium | reverse complement strand
GGTGCGGAATGTGTCGTCACCCGGTGCCGGGTCAGTGGCAATCCGCTTCTTGTCCTGCGCCAAAGGAAAGCCTTGGAAACCTTGGTTTCCAAGCTGACTTTTGGTTTCTTTTGTTCAGCGACAAAAGAAACCCGCCGCCGGAGCGGCGGAACAACTCCATTCACCCCCATACAAAATAAGCACCGCCCGGAAACCCGGGCGGTGCTTGCGTGCGCTTATTTTCGATTAAACCGTTCGTAATCTCTTATCCGAAAGGCAGTAGCATCTCCATACTTCGGAGCATTTTCTTGCTCCATTTTGGTTGCTATATATCGCGCCCGATAATCCTCGCAGGGTTCTTTGCTCATGCCGCCGCACTCTCCATTCGCCATTCTCATACAGGTCTGACACGAAGCCTCGATCAGCTTGTTTTCTGCGGCTCGTTTGCTCTGCGCCACCGCAAGTTCATCGCAGCGGTTGTTGTACGGGTTTTCTGCATGGCCTTTGACCCAATGGAGGTTGACCTTGTGATAGTCACACAGCTCCAGCAGCCGACCCCACAGGTCGGGGTTCAGGGCTGGCTTTTTATCCGCCTTGACCCAGCCTTTGGCCTGCCATCCCTTCGCCCAGCCCTTTTCCAGCGCGTCGATGACATACTTGCTGTCCGAGTACAGCTCCACGATGCAGGGCTCTTTCAGCGCTTCCAGGGCGGTAATGACCCCGGTGAGCTCCATGCGGTTATTGGTGGTATGCCCCTCGCCGCCGGACAGCTCCTTCTTATGCGCGCCGTACATCAAAATCGCTCCCCAGCCCCCCGGCCCGGGGTTGCCGGAGCAGGCGCCGTCGGTGTAGATGGTAACTGTTTTCATACTTTGCCTCTTCCTGCGCTTACGCGGCTTCCAATTCCACCTCCAAGGGTACAGGAAATCAGCCAAAAAGTCAAATGTTGTGCGCGCCCACCATTCGTCATAGAACCCGGACAGACAGCCCACGAAGGTTCCGACCACCGGAGGAATCAAGAAATAGACAAAAAGCCACCCCACCACCTGCTCTATCATTCCCATTATACCACCTCTCAGATGGTATTATATCATTTTCAATTAACTTATACGCATATTTTAGTTGTATTTGCAAATATATCAGCCGTATGCATTGGTGTTCTCGTTGGATAGAATTACTTTGAGGTGATTGTATGGATATCCGTCATCACAAAGAATGGATTCAAATTGGCTTGAATATCCTCCACTACCGAAAAGAGCGTCGGCTGACACAGCAGGAGCTTGCTGATGCCTGTGGCGAAGATGGCATGAGTCGAAATTATATCCAGCGCATTGAAACTGCCGCCAGTTCTTGTAGTCTGGATACTTTGATTAACATCGCCAATGCATTGGATATTCCGCTTTATAAACTGTTCGAGTTCAAAGCATAAAAAAGCGAGGTCACGAAATCGTGACCTCGCTTTTTTATCTTCTGCAAACCCTGTTTTTGCTTTTTATTTCAAAATCTCCTGCCGCCGCTGCTGATACTCCACCGCATCCAGCAGGCCTGCGTCCTTGAGTACCTTCAGCTGTTCCAGCCGCTTTTCCCGGGCGCAGGCGTCGTAGGAGTAGGAGAGGGGAGTATGGCCGTGGGGCTGGCTTTGATACGGCCGCTCTGCCGCGTCCTCTTCCTTCAGCCGGCGCAGGAATTTCTCCGTTGCGGCCATGCCGGAGCGTTTGATGCCCTCCAGCTCCGATTTCAAATCCCTGTCGTTGACCTGCCCCTTCTTCTTGGCCTGCTGATAGGCCAGCAAAACGAACGCGCCGATCAGTCCCAGCGGTGGGAACAGAATAAACAGCACCACCAGCACCGGCCAGAGGGAGGTGTTTTTCTTCTCGTCAAAGGAATTCATACGCGCCCTCCTTTATGTCGGCCGCTTACTCCTGCACGGGCTCAGCGGCAATCTCTTGCGTTACGGGCGTTTCCTGGGTCTCCTCATGCTCGGTGAGGGCAAGGGAGATGACCTTGTCGCCCTCCTCCTTAAAGCGCATGACGATGATGCCCTGGGTAGCACGGTTGCTGGTCACCTTGATGTTCTCCACGGGGGTGCGGATCAGGATGCCTGCCTGGGTGACCAGCAGCAGATCCTCGCTGCCGTCCACCACCTTGACGCCCACGATCTTGCCCGTCTTTTCCGTGACCATGTAGTTCTTGATGCCGATGCCGCCGCGGTTGGTGATGCGGTACTCCTCCACCGGGGTGCGCTTCCCGTAGCCCTTTTCGGTGATGGTAAGCACATCCTTGCCGGGAACCGCCCGGGCGGCGCCCACCACATAGTCGCCCTCACGCAGCTTGATGCCGCGCACGCCAACGGCGGTACGGCCCATGGCACGCACATCATTCTCGTCGAAGCAGCAGGCCATGCCGTCGTGGGTAGCGATGAGGATCTTCTGGTTTCCGTCCGTTTCACGCACGGCGATGAGCTCGTCGCCCTCGTCCAGGGTCAGAGCGCGGATACCGTTTTGACGGATGTTCTTCAGGGCAGAGACGGGCAGGCGCTTGACGGTGCCGTTGCGGGTGACCATCATCAGGTACAGCTCCGCCTCGTCGTCCAGCGTACGGGTATGGATCATGGTCTGCACCCGCTCGCCCGGCTCCACCTGCAGGATGTTGACGATGTTTGTCCCCTTGGCGGCCTTGCCGCTTTCGGGGATCTGATAGCCCTTCTTGCGGTACACCTTGCCGGTATCGGTGAAAAAGAACAGGAAATCGTGGCTGGAGGCGGTGAACACATCCACCACACAGTCCTCGTCCCGGGTGGTCATGCCCTTCTTACCCATGCCGCCCTTGGACTGGGCGGTATACTCGCTGACGGGGGTACGCTTGATGTAACCAGCCTGGGTCAGGGTAAAGACGCACTGCTCCTCCTCGATGAGATCCTCGATGTCGATCTCGTCAGCTACATCCTGAATTTCGGTCACACGCTGGTCGCCGTACTTGTCCCGGATGGCGGTCAGCTCCTCCTTAAGGATGTCGCGCACCATGCCGTCGTCGGACAGGACGCGGTTGTAGTACTCGATCTTCTCCTGAAGCTCTTTATACTCGTTCTCCAGCTTCTCCCGGTTCAGACCCTGCAGGGCGATCAGGCGCATATCGCAGATGGCCTGCGCCTGCACGTCGTCCAGACCGAACCGCTCCATCAGGTTCAGCTTGGCGTCGTCGTAGGAGGTGCGGATGATCCGAATGACCTCGTCAATGTTGTCCTGGGCGATGAGCAGACCTTTCAGCAGGTGGGCGCGCTCCTGCGCCTTTTTCAGATCATAACGGGTACGGCGGACGATGATCTCCTTCTGGAAGGCCAGATACTCGTCCAGAATCTGGCGCAGGGACAGGATCTTGGGCTGCTTCTGGTTGTTGACCAGCGCCAGCAGGATGATGGAGAAGTTGGACTGCAGCGCGGTCTGCTTGAACAGGTTGTTCAGCACCACCTGGCCATTGGCATCCTTCTTCAGCTCGATGACGATACGCATACCGTTGCGGTCGGTCTCGTCACGCAGGTCGGAGATGCCCTCCAGCCGCTTTTCCTTCACCTGATCGGCGATGGCTTTGATCAGCTGGCGCTTGTTCACCTGATAGGGCAGCTCATTGACGATGATACGGGTGCGGCCGTTGCCGAACTCCTCGAATTCAGTGCGCGCGCGCACCACCACCTTGCCCCGGCCGGTGGCGTAGGCGGCGCGGATGCCGCTTCGGCCCATGATGATGCCCCGGGTGGGGAAGTCGGGGCCTTTGATATGCTCCATCAGGTCGGAAAGCTCCGCCTCGGGATTGTCCAGCACGCACAGGCAGGCGTTGATGACCTCGGTCAGGTTGTGAGGGGGGATGTTGGTGGCCATACCGACGGCGATGCCGTTGGAGCCGTTGACCAGCAGGTTGGGGAAACGGGAGGGGAGGACACGGGGTTCCTTCAGACTCTCGTCAAAGTTGGGATCCCAATCCACCGTCTCCTTGTCGATGTCACGGAGCATCTCCAGAGAAAGCTTGGCCATACGGGCCTCAGTGTAACGGTAAGCGGCGGCAGGGTTGCCGTCCACATCACCGAAGTTGCCCTGACCGTCCACCAGCGTGTAGCGCAGGGAGAAGTCCTGGGCCATACGCACCATGGCGTCGTACACGGAGCTGTCACCGTGGGGGTGGTACTTGGCCAGCACATCACCCACGCAGGCGGCAGACTTTTTATACTTCTTGTCCGGGGTCAGGCCGCCCTCGTGCATGGAGTACAGAATACGGCGGTGAACGGGCTTCAGGCCGTCGCGCACATCGGGCAGGGCGCGGCCAACGATGACGCTCATGGCGTATTCGATATAGGATTTCTCCATCTCCTCCACCAGATGGGACTCGGTGATCACCTGATTGGGGAAGAGAATATCTTCCGGTGTGTAAGAACGATTATGTGCCAACTTGCGTCACCTCCTTAGAAATCAAGATTTTCGGCGTACTGGGCGTTCTTTTCGATCCAGTGCTTGCGCGGCTCCACCTCCTCGCCCATGAGCAGGGCGAAGATCTGGTCGGCCCGGACGGCGTCGTCCAGGGTAATGCGGCGCAGAGTGCGCTTTTCCGGATCCATGGTGGTCTCCCACAGTTCGTGGGGGTCCATTTCGCCCAGACCCTTGAATCGGCTGATGTCCACCTTGGCATTGGGATTGTCAGCGCGCATTTCTGCGGAAACCGCATCTCTCTG
>JAGBTC010000194.1 GCA_017631545.1 Oscillospiraceae bacterium | reverse complement strand
TTCACGCTGTCCCACACCAGCAGGTCGCCGTTGAGCGCCCAGTCGTCATAGTCGGGGGCGCGTCCGTCATGGGGCTTGCCCGAGCGCAGTTTTGCGCCGATACCGATGATGAACACCACGCCTTTTTCCTTGACGATGGCGTTCTCCCGCTGCTTGCCGGTGTAGTCCGGCCAGCGATCCTCCAGCTCCTGGGAGGTGACGAAGGTCACCTCGCGGCTGATGTCGGGCACCCACGCAAGCTGGGGGAATACGGATTTGAGGAAGGTCTGGGTGGTGGCCAGCGCCCCCACGATGGCGCGCACGGTGTCCTTGAGGTAGTCCACGCTGCGCTCGCTTTCGGTGATGACCTTTTCCCAATCCCACTGATCCACATAGGCCGAGTGGATGTTGTCCAGCTCCTCGTCCCGGCGAATGGCGTTCATGTCGGTATACAGACCCTCGCCCGGCTGGAACTGATAGCGCTTGAGAGCCAGCCGCTTCCACTTGGCCAGGGAATGGACCACCTCGCCGATGTCGTTCACGCCGTTGATGTCGAAGCTGACGGGGCGCTCCACGCCGTTGAGGTTGTCGTTCAGACCGGAGGAGGCCGCCACGAACAGGGGGGCGGACACCCGGTGCAGGCGCAGAGCGCCGGACAGGCTGTCCTCAAACACGCGCTTGAGCATGCCGATGGCCTTTTGGGTCTGGTACAAATCAAGAGAGGGGACATATCCCTCCGGAATACGGGACTTGGACATAGTAATGGCCTCCGAATCCAAAAATACTACCCCATTATAATGGCACGGGGAAAGAAATGCAATCCCTTCTTGCTATCGGAAACGGAAAACAGTATAATAGATGTACCGTGAAAATGGGGGGATGTTACCTTGAAATTCATCTCGTGGAATGTCAACGGCCTGCGCGCCTGCATGAAAAAGGGCTTTGAGGACTTTTTTGCCGACCAGAAGCCGGACTTTCTGTGTCTGCAGGAGACGAAAATGGAGCAGGGACAGGCTCAGCCCAATGTGGGCGGCTGTCTGGAATACTGGAACAGCGCGCAGAAGAAGGGGTACTCCGGCACCGCCATATTCACCCCCCATTCGCCTGTGGCGGTGGCCTACGGCATGGACAAGGAGCTTCATGACCATGAGGGGCGGCTCATCACGCTGGAGTATGAGGAATTTTATCTGGTGTGCTGTTACACCCCCAACGCCCAGGATGGGCTGAAGCGGTTGGCCTACCGTATGCAGTGGGAAGACGATTTGCGGGAGTATCTCATCTCGCTGGATAAAACCAAGCCGGTCATCTACTGCGGCGACCTGAATGTCGCCCATGAGGAAATTGACCTGAAAAACCCCAAGACCAACCGCATGAACGCCGGATTTTCCGACCAGGAGCGGGAGAAGATGACCGTTCTGCTGGCCAGCGGCTTTACCGATACCTTCCGCTATCTGTATCCGGACAGGGAGGGAGCGTACTCCTGGTGGTCGTACCGCTTCAACGCCCGGAAGAACAACGCCGGGTGGCGCATCGACTACTTCATTGTGTCCGACCGCCTGCGCGAGAAAATCGTCCGGGCGGAAATCCTGTCCGACGTCGAGGGCAGCGATCATTGCCCTGTGTTGTTGGAACTTGACCTTTGAGAAACGAGGGATTTGCCATGAAAATCAAAGACTTATTCGGGCAGGGACGCCCGGTGTTTTCCTGCGAGGTGTTTCCGCCCAAGAAAACCAGCCCTGTGGACAGTATTTACAAGACGCTGGACGGGCTGAAGGACATCAAGCCCGACTTTATCAGCGTCACCTTTGGCGCAGGCGGCTCGCAGGTGAATCAGTCCACACGGGAGATCGCCTCCATTATTCAGAACAAATATGACATTCCTGCCATGGCGCATCTGACCTGTGTCAATGCCACCAAGGGCGAGGTGACCGCCCTGCTGGCCGGACTGAAGGCGGACGGGGTGGAAAACGTGCTGGCCCTCCGGGGTCCCCACACGAGCTCAGCGGTAGCGGGTCGTGTGGGGAGAGGAGGAGCAAGGGAGTGTAGGGAGAAATGCCCAACCGGGCGTTGCGACCGATGCGGACTTTGCGACGA
>JAGBTC010000193.1 GCA_017631545.1 Oscillospiraceae bacterium | reverse complement strand
TCAGCGAACAGAGAGACCTTGGAGCAGTCGATCTGGAAGTAGTTGATCAGCTGAGCCAAGGGATGTAGGTGTCGGGCTCGGGATTGCCCAGGATCATGGAGAAGGGGCGGCCGGCCTCGGCAGCTTCCTTCAGGCGGGAGAACAGGGTGGCAATCAGGACAGGATGGGGATTCATCATGACCTTGACATTGAATTCGGGATGCCACCAGGCCTCGCGCTTCTCCAGGTCCTTGCCGCTGATCTTGCGTACACGCTCGCAGACCTCTTTGTCCTTGAAGGGCACAAAGTCGGCAGGCTGGAAGTCAAACTTGGTTGCGGGATCGACTTTAATCATTGAAGATCATTCCTTTCCAAAATAATGGTAACCTGATTTTACCATAGATTTTCATGCTTTGCAAGGACAAGCTGTCCCCTTATCTTGCTTTTCTGTGCCGGGATTTCGGGGGTATATCCCCTTTTCTTGCCCTGTGTCCCCGGGGAGACGGGTTCAGATCTGCTGCCGGGTCAGCATATCGCACAGGTCGCCGGCATATTGGGCAAGACCCGCCCGGATACGCAGGCACAGGGCCTGCTGGGAGAATTCACTTCCAGTCAGCAGCTTTTCAAGGGCGGGCGCCAGCTCCCAGTCCATGGCGTCGGAGTAGACCCTGGTCTGCACCACCACGCCGGACTCCACCTGCATCTGCAGCTGGACGCTGCCCCAGTCAAAACGCTCCTGGCAGGCAAAGGACAGGGGCAGTCGCGGGCCGTACAGCCACTCCCGGCTTGCATTGCGCGCGCGCAGCCGCTCCACCGTTTCCATGTCCAGCCGACCCTCGTCTGCCCGCTCCAAAGGCAGCCCATAGACTGCGGCAAAGGCGTTCTCCATGGCCCGCGCCATCCGCTCACAGGTCAACCCGGGCACAAGCTCGGCCAGATTGACCACCCGGGCGCGCACCGAGTCCACACCCTTGGCCTGCAGCTTGGCCTTGGAGGGGCTGAGGTAGCGGGCCAGCTTTTCTCCGTCCACATCCACCAGCAGCGTGCCGTGGTGGTATGCCTTTCCCCTGCTGTGGTAAAAGGCGTTGCCGGAGAATTTGCGTCCGTCCGCCAGCACATCGTTACGGCCGGAACGCTCGGCATGCAGGCCAAGCTCCCGGCAGGCCATCTCAATGACCCCCAGCTGGCGATCCAGGTCATAATCCGCTTCATTGACCAAAAAGGTGAAGTTCAGATTGCCCAGATCGTGGAACACCGCGCCACCTCCGGACAGGCGGCGGGCCATATGCCCTCCCTCCGCCTCCAACACAGATGTGCGGCACTCTTTCCACGCGTTCTGATTGCGGCCGATGACCACGGTGTTCTGGTTCTGCCACAGGTAGAGGATGCACTCTCCCGGCTGCACCGTCTCCATCAGGTATTCCTCCACCGCCAGGTTGCGGTAGGGGTCGGTGCAATCGTGCCGAAACAGGCTGATTTTGTCGATCATGGTAAACCTCCCTATGGGGATTTATTTGGCGGCCTCCTGCCCCAGCTTACGCATCTGCTGGATGCACTCGGCAGGCACTTCCGCCTTGTAGACGGAGCTGCCGGCCACCAGCACATTGGCGCCGGCCTTGACGCAGGTGACGGCGGTGTTGAGATCCACGCCGCCGTCCACCTCCAGCTCGCAGGTGGGGTTATGCTTGTCCAGCAGGGCGCGGATAGCGGTGACCTTGGGCATCATATGCTCCATGAACTTCTGGCCACCGAACCCGGGCTCCACCGTCATGACCAGCACCATGCTGCACTTGTCCACGAAGGGCAGGATGGCCTCGGCCGGGGTGTTGGGCTTGACCACCACGCCGGCTTTTTTGCCCTTGGCAAGGATCTTGTCCAGCGCGGCGTGGATATTCTCCTGCGTGTCCGCCTCCACATGGACGGTGACGATGTCGGCACCGGCATCGCAGAACACATCCACATAGCGCACCGGCTCGGTGATCATCAGATGCACATCCAGCACCTGCTGGGTCAGCGGACGAATGGCCTTGATGATGTGGGGGGCAATGCCGAAGTTGGGGACGAAGTGGCCGTCCATCACATCCACATGGATATACTCCGCCCCGTCGATCTTCTTGATCTCGCCGGTCAGGTCGGCGTGGTTGGCGGCAAACAGAGAGGGGGCAATTTTGATGTTCATATTCATTTCTCCTTGCGTGATTTGGAAAAAGGGCTTGCCTCCACCGAGACAAGCCCTTTTTGATTTTTTAAGAATCAGCTCAGCGCTTCTTCCACTCGTCGTACTGCTCCATGTAAGCCTTCTCCTCAGCGGGGAACTTACGCAGGGTGTTGACGACCTCGCCGTTGTTGTACTTGCGGTCGTTCACATCCTCGGTGGTGCCCATGATGGTGATGTTGGCCTGACGATGACGGGCGCGGACATGATCCCAGTCGATGAAGTAGATGTGAGCAAACTCGCCGCCGTCCAGCTTGCCGTCCTTGATGGTCATGGTCTCGCTGCGGCCGAAGAAGACGGAGCGCAGGTGGCCGTCGGTATTCATGGAGGTGAAGTTGCCCGGCTCGTTGACATAGCGGCCAAACTGAGCGTGGACGGGGCCGGGATGACGGTAGTCGCCCTCGTTGGTGTAGTCGGGGATCATCTTACGCATGATGTCCAGCAGGTCGTGCTGCAGGTACTCCAGATCGAAGGTGTCAAAGTCGTGAGAGCACTCCTGCACCATGACGGAGCAGGTGGTGTGGTGGGACACGATGGCGCAGGTGCCGTTCTTCACGCCGGACTCAGCCACGATGTTCATCACATCGGTGGAGATGTCGTGGAAGGTGGGGACCCAGCCGCGGGACTGCAGTTCGATTTCCTTCTGATAAACCTTGAATTCCATGTTGCGTTTCCTCCTGTAAACTCTTTGTTATATGTAAAGTTGAATTTGCTTACTTCTGACGGGCGTCATAGGCCTCGCGCACGGCACGGATCATGTCGTCGATCATCTGGGCACGGGCCTCGTGGGTGGGCAGGGCAACAATGCCGCTGGAAGATCCGGTGGCGTCGGCGCCGGCGAAGATGTTGCGGTACACATCGTCATAGCACTTGATACCGGCACCCTGCAGCACGGCGATCTCGGGGTTAACATCCTTGACGCAGCGAGTGGAAGCCTCCACATACTCGGCGTCGGAAGCCTTGCCGGTACCGATCAGCTCGGTGGGCTCGGCCACGATGATGTCGGGGCTCAGGTGGGCAATGGCGGAAGCCTCGGCAATGGAGTCGGCGCACACGATGGTGGTCAGACCCACTTCCTCGGCGCGCTTGATGGTAGCCTTCAGGGTGGCGATGGAAACGGGCTTTTCGCAGTGGTTGAGCATAACGCCCTCGGCACCGGCGGCAACCAGAGATTCAGGCAGCACGTCGGCAAGACCGCGGCCGGGAGTCAAGGGGTCCATATGGGGGGCAAAGACATGGATGTACTTGGTGTTTTCCGCCACGCGGCGCAGCTCCACCAGAGGGCAGGTGAAGATAATATCCACCTTATACTTCTCGCTGGCGGCATCGGCGGCCTTGGCCAGGTCCAGAATGTCGTCACCGTACAGGTAGGACTTGGGGCCGATCTCAAAAAACGGGGCTTTAATGGAACACTTTTTCATATCGTGTCCCTCCTTTCTTTCCCAAATATTATAGGCTTGTCTGCTCAAATAGTCAATCGCCTTTTCGGGATAGATCGGGGATTTTTTGTTGTTCTGGCGGTATTTTCAAAATAATGCTGTCCAAACGGGAAAACATCGTGTATAATGCAGGGGTGAAATCACCCGGCCAAGCGCGCCGGACAGAAAACAGGAGTGATCATCATGGTAAAGAACGAGGCCCTGCAGGCCGCCCGCGCCGCCTATGACATCGAGGCCGCCTGCATCACCGAAATGAAGGACTATTTTGACGACGCCCAGTTTGCCAAGGCCGTGGAGCTGCTCAGCAGCGCCCAGCGCATCGGCACCTGCGGCTGCGGCCATTCCGGCATCATCTGCCAGCACATGGCTCACCTTATGTGCTGCATCGAGCGCCCCGCCCGCTTCATCTCCCCTGCCGAGGCCGTCCACGGCGCCACCGGCTACCTGCAGAAGGGCGATGTGATGATCTTCGCCTCCCGGGGCGGCAAGACCAAGGAGCTGCTGCCCATCGTGGACATCTGCAAGGCCAAGGGCGTGTCCATCATCTCTGTGACCGAGAATATGGAGTCCCCCCTGGCTCAGGCCGCCGATGTGGTGCTTAAGCAGCACGTCAACCGCGAGACCGACAAGTGGAACGCCCAGGGCACCACCTCCACCACCGCCCTGTGCATGATCTTCCACGCCCTGCAGGCCGCCGTCATCGAGCAGACCGGCTATCAGGCCGAGCAGTTCGCCCTGATCCATCCGGGCGGAGCCGTGGGCGAGCGTCTGAACCAGAAGCCCCTGCAGATCTGATCCGAAAAAGGGAGAGTCATTACCTATGTATATCGGCATCGACTTGGGCAGCACCAACATCAAGGCCGCTGCCTATGACCGCAGCCTGAATCTCATCGATATGCGCAGCCGCCCCGTGGTCTATGTGCGGGAAAACGGCTTTGTGGAGTTTGACGCGGAGAAGTATTTTGACGACCTGCTCGCCCTGGTCAGCGACATCGTCACCGCCAACAACATCCGGTCCGTTGCCCAGATCGCCTTCACCGGCCAGGCCGAGTCGCTGGTGGTGGTGGACAAGCAGGGCAAGGCGCTGATGAACGCCATCTCGTGGATGGACGAGCGCTCGGTGAAGGAGTGTCAGGAGCTTTCCGCCCAGTTCTCCCCCGAGCTGTGCGAGCGCATCACCGGCCAGCAGGCCGTGCTGCCCACCTGGCCTGCCACCAAGATCCTGTGGCTGGAACACAACCGCCCCGATGTGTTCGCCGCCGCGGATTGCTATTTCCTGCTCAAGGACTACATCGTCTACCGGCTGACGGGCAAGCGCACCTGCGATATGTCCATTGCCACCTTCTCCTTCTATTTCAATATCTTTGAAAAGTGCTACTGGCAGGAGATGCTGGACGCCATCCATGTGCGCCGGGAGCAGCTGCCCGAGCTGGTCGAGCCCTGCACCGTGGTCGGCCCGCTGACCGCTGCGGCCGCCGCCGGTATGTCCCTGTCCACCGACACCGTGGTCAACACCGGCACGCTGGATCACTTCGCCGGCATGATCGGTACGGGCAACACTCAGCCGGGCGGCATCACCCTGTCCACCGGCACAGTGATGGCGCTGGCCGCCATGTCTGCCGAGCCTGCCCCCCGCGACAGCGGCATTGCCATGCATTACGGCTTCCTGCCCGACACCCATGTGATGCTCCCCGTGGCCGAGAGCGGCGGCGTGAGCCTGGAGTGGTTCCACCGCACCTGCATGGGCGAGATCGGTTACGACCAAATGAATCAGGTGCTGGCCCAACGGGGCGGCAGCGAGCTGTTGTTCCTGCCCTATTTGGTGGGCACCAACGCCCCCGAGTTTGACGCACAGGCCAACGGCGTATTTTGGGGTCTGCGTCAGGAACACGATGTATACGACATGGCCCACGCGGTCATGGAGGGCGTGGCCTTCGTGCTGCGCAAAAACACCGAAAATATCCGCAAGAAGGGCACGCAGGTCACCTCCATCATCGCCACCGGCGGCGG
>JAGBTC010000192.1 GCA_017631545.1 Oscillospiraceae bacterium | reverse complement strand
TTCCCCAACGATGTGATCGAAGGGGTGGAGGAGGCGATCCGGGGCACGGACTGCAATTTCTCCGCTTTCGTCATCGCCGCCACGCGTATGGCGCTGGACGATCTGCGTGAACAGGCCGAGCAAGCCGCTTCCGATACCTGACTTTACCACATTTACTGTCCCATTTATGTCGAACCCCGTCGAACGCACCGCGTTCGACGGGGTTTTTTACAAAAATCCGACCATTTTCCCCTTTCGGGTAGGGGGTGGCCTCCGCGCCGCCCCGGACATAAAAAAACGGCAAGGCTTCCCTCGCCTTGCCGTTTTTTCTTATTTCTCCTGTACCTTACCGGGGCAGTATTGCTTTAACCGTTCCAGCACGAAATCAAACTGCGCGCCCTCCACGCGAATGCGGTTTCGCCCGGACGCACCGGACAGCCGGAACTGCCCCCGGGCGCGGTCGGCCACGATGGCACGCACCCCGGAAAACGCCGTTTCCACCGGCGTTTCAAAGCGCAGGGAGGGATTGCTCTGTCCCCCCACCCAGACGGAAACCGTATGGGCCACCTTCTCCTTGTCCGCCTTGCCCTTGACCTGCTGGCGGCTGACCATATCCTCGTCCATGGTGAACAGAACGCACCGCTTGCGCCCCTGGGTCAGAACGCTCCACCCGTGCAGTACCGCCCCCAGCGCCGTCAGCGCGGCGAACACCTTAATGGCAGTCAGCACGCCGCCTTCCACCTTCAGCAGCAGGGTCAGCACACCCAGCACCACACCGGCAAGGGCGAACTTCCACCCGTCGCACACCCACTCAGAGCAGTCCGTCCACCGATCTATTTCACACACCCAGCGGTACTTACCGTCCGTGGAGTGAATGATGCCCTCCGGGCTGACATAGGCCGTCCCACCCGGACGCACCGAAACCGTCTCTTTTTCCATGGTCTTTCCTCCGTTATTCTCCTTTGGAGCGTTTTCCCCATTATATCCGCCCGGGGCGCGCGTTGCAAGCCCTCGCGCTCACTTCTCGCGCACGACCTTGATGGCGCACCCGACACCGAGCAGCGTACAGGGGATCAGCAGGCACAGGCAGATGACCGTGGCGGCAGGGGGCAGCAGCAGGCTGACAAGAAACAGCAGTCCCATGATCACCATTTCAAAGCCAACGAAGCGGTTGATCTTTCTTGCCTTTTCGGTGTCCAGCTTGTAATGCTTGATATAGTCCAGCTTGGGCAGGTAATTGCCCATCGCCAGAAACATCACCCCTACGATCAACCCCGCGACCCTTCGTATGTCGATGTCCCAGCCCAGCGCGTAGCCCAGCGTTGCCATGTGCAACAGGATGGACACGACGGGAATGATCCCTTTGGCCACGCGCTCCAGCTTTTGACTTGCACCGTACCGGATGGAATTGAGGTCAGTCACAAAACAGCACAGCGCCTGCATAAGCGCCATCAAAACCGGCAGGCCGAACACAACGACGCCCTTGGGCGCAAAATTGTCCGGCTCATTGTGGATATTAAAATGAATGGCCATCGTGTCGGGCAGTCTCTCCCACAACGCAACACCCAAAAGTATGGACAAAAGGCAGATGCCGCAGGTGATCACCATGCTTTTCCACTTAATCTGCTTCATTGTTTATTCCCTCCCAAGGCGCAGATCCAGGTCAGCACCTCTTCAAAAACCGAGGTGTTCAGCTCGTAATAAATAAAGTTTTTGTGCTTTTGCTCGGCAATGAGATCCGCGTTTTTCAGCTTTGTCAGGTGGTAGGAAACCGTGGCACCGCTCAGCGCAAACTGCTCCGCGATCTCTCCGGCCGACTTTTTTCCCCGCTTGAGCATCTGCAGGATGTCCCGCCGTACCGGGTCGGCAATCGCTTTCAGCGTTTCATTCATTCCCATTTGCGTCACTCCCTTGCAGCTATTTAGAATATTTTCTAAATAGATTGTAGCATCCCTCCTCCCCAAAGTCAACTTCTATTTCGATAAACATCTAAACAGATTTTGCCATCCTCCGGCACATTCGGCCGATTGGCAAAAGATTTTTGACTTTTCCCCACGGACTTGGTATAATAAGGCAGAATCTTTGTAAAGGAAAGAGGTTTTCAACCAATGAACAATCGCGAACGACTGTCCTCCCGGCTGGGCTTTATTCTGCTCAGCGCAGGCTGCGCCATCGGCTGCGGCAATGTGTGGAAGT
>JAGBTC010000191.1 GCA_017631545.1 Oscillospiraceae bacterium | reverse complement strand
GGTGACCACCACGTCCACCCCGAGACTGTCCGCCCAAATCACCTCATCCACGGCGGTAATGCCGCAGTCCACGGTGACGATGAGGGTAACACCCTCCCGGACCAGAGTGGACACCGCCTCCCGGTTCAGGCCGTAGCCCTCCTCCAGCCGGTCGGGGATATAAGGGATCACACGGCCGCCCGCCCCCCGCAGATATTCCGTCAGCAGGCAGGTGGCAGTAATGCCGTCCACATCGTAATCGCCGTACACGGCGATTATCTCGTTGTCTTCCAGCGCCCGGCGTACCCGGCGCACCGCCCGGTCCATGTCCACCATGGACATGCCGTCACACAGGGTCTGCCCCGACAGGAACCCCCGCGCCTGCTCCACACTGCACAGACCCCGGGCCGCCAGCACCGCCGCCAGCAGGGGGTGTACGCCCTCCCGCTCCAGCGCCTGCCGTCCCTCCCGGTTCGGGGAAGCGACCTTCCAGTTCTTATATCTCACGGCCGCATCCCCTCCTTTCCGGGTCATTTTCGCCCAAAAGGGCGTATGGCGGCAATATTACTCTTTATTATATCACACCTTACCCCGTCAATTCAAGAACAACACGCACCGCCCTTGCCCCCGCCGCAGACTTGTGGTACAATACCCGTGCAATTTTACTGCAGAGGGCGACACTTATGAAATATTTCCACGCTGGACAATATGATATTGCTGTCATCGGCGCCGGTCACGCGGGCATTGAAGCCGCACTGGCCGCGGCGCGGATGGGCATGCGCACGCTGTGCTTCACCGTTAATCTGGACGCGGTGGGCAACATGCCCTGCAACCCCGCCATCGGCGGCACCGGCAAGGGCCATCTGGTCCGGGAGCTGGACGCGCTGGGCGGCGAGATGGGCCGGGCCGCAGACAGGGCCTGCATCCAGTACCGGATGCTCAACCGGGGCAAGGGCCCCGCGGTGTGGTCCCTGCGGGCGCAGGCCGACCGGCGGGAGTACCAGAAGGTGATGAAGCACACGCTGGAGCGGCAGGAAAACCTGTGGGTCAAGCAGGCGGAAGTGGTGGAGCTCCTCACCGAAAACGGCGCGGTATCCGGCGTGGTCACCCACACCGGCGCCACCTACGCGGTGCGCGCCGCCGTCATCGCCACCGGCACCCATCTGAGGGGCCGCACCATTGTGGGCGAGGTGGTTCGGGACTCCGGCCCCGACGGACTGGCCGCCGCCCTGCCTCTGACGGACAGCCTGAAAAAACTGGGGCTTTCCATCCGTCGGTTCAAAACGGGTACGCCTCCCCGGGTCAACGCCCGGAGCGTGGATTTCTCCAAAATGGAGGTCCAGCCCGGGGACGGGGACGCGCTGCCCTTCTCCTTCTCCACCACCGCCCGGCCGGAAAACCGGGCCGTATGCTGGCTGACCAGCACTACACAGTCCACCCACGAGGTCATCCGGGCCAACCTCCACCGTTCGCCTCTGTTCTCCGGGGTCATTGAGGGGGTAGGCCCCCGGTATTGCCCCTCCATCGAGGACAAGGTGGTCCGCTTCGCCGACAAACAGCGCCATCTGCTTTTTGTGGAGCCCATGGGTCTGGACACGGAGGAGCTGTATATTCAGGGCTTTTCCTCCTCCCTGCCCGAGGAGGTGCAGCTGGAAATGCTGCACACCATCCCCGGTCTGGAACAGGCGGAGATGACCCGCTGCGCCTATGCCATCGAATACGACTGCGTGGACCCCACCGAGCTTTTGCCCACGCTGGAGTGTAAAAAAGTGCCCGGCCTGTTCGGTTCAGGCCAGTTCAACGGCTCCTCCGGTTATGAGGAAGCCGCGGTG
>JAGBTC010000190.1 GCA_017631545.1 Oscillospiraceae bacterium | reverse complement strand
GGGGGCATAGGCGTCCATACGGCCGCTGGTAGTGGGGCCGGCAGAGCCGATGACCTGCCCGGGCTTGGCCGGAGTGGGGCCAACATAGTAGATGGTGGCGTCTCTGGGGTCAAAGGGGAGGGCCTCGCCCCTGGCAAGGCTTTCGCACATACGCTTGTGACCGGCGTCACGGGAGGTGTAGATGGTGCCCGTGAGGTACACGGTGTCACCTGCGTGCAGGGTACGGGCCAGCTCCTCGGTCAGGGGGAGGGTGATATGCTTTTCCATTTACAGCACCTCCGTCTTATGCCGGGTCACATGGCAGTTGATGTTGATGGCGCAGGGCATACCGGCGATGTGGGTGGGCAGGGTTTCGATGTTCAGCCCGATGGCGGTGGTACGGCCGCCGAAGCCCTGAGGGCCGATGCCCAGCGCGTTGACCTTTTCCAGCATTTCCTGCTCCAAATCGGCATAGAAGGGGTCGGGGTGGTGGGTGTCCAGAGGACGCATGATGGCCTTTTTGGCCAGCAGCGCCGCCTTGTCAAAAGTGCCGCCGATGCCCACGCCGATGACGATGGGAGGACAGGGGTTAGGGCCGGCGGCCTCCACCGTTTCAAGGATGAAGTCCTTGATGCCCTGCAGGCCGGCAGAGGGCTTGAACATACGAATAGCACTCATATTCTCGCTGCCAAAGCCCTTGGGGCCAAGGGTGATCTTCACCTTGTCCCCGGGCACGATCTCGGTGTACAGCATGGCGGGGGTGTTGTCGCCGGTGTTGCCCCGGCGCACCGGGTCAGCCACCACGGACTTGCGCAGGTAGCCTCTGGTATAACCTCGGCGCACACCCTCGTCCACCGCTTCGCGCAGGTCGCCGCCCACCAGATGGACATCCTGCCCGATTTCAAGGAACACGCAGGCCATGCCTGTGTCCTGACAGATGGGTACATTCTCGTTGTCGGCAATGCTGTAGTTTTCAATGATGTTGTCCAGCACGCCCCGGGCGATGGCGCCGTCCTCGCAGGCACGGCAGGCCTCGATAGCGCATTTTACATCTGAGGGCAGGTGGGTGTTTGCTTCGATACACAGCCGCTCCACCGTATCGGTGATCTGGCTGACATTGATCTGGCGCATGGTCAGTGCCTCCTTATGGTTGCTGTCAGATGCGGCCGGGCACAACTGTGCCCGGGCACGTCGGACTGGGAATATATTTTAGCATACTTGTCCACACGCTTCAAGTTCGTCGAACCCGGCACAGGCTGCCGCGCCTTGGCGGCGAAAAGGATGTCGCAAACAATTCCCGGGTATGGGTTATGTACTGTGCAGCACAGACTGCACCCGGGCGCGGTGTTAAATTATTGAAAAAGCTGAAAGAGCGGGAAAAAAAGGTTGATTTTGGAAGCGGGGTAGTATATGATTTATAAAGATATTGTCAAGAGGACAGAATACCCCTGAAGGAAAATTATGTATGCCGCGCAGTGGCGGTGAAAGGTGGTGGGATGATGGCAATGCAGGCCATTCAGGAAGTGACCCAGGTAGAGCAGGAAATGCAGCAGCGCCGGGACGAGGCGGCGGCCGCCGCCCGTCAGGCTGTGGCACAGGCCGAGCGGGACGCAAAGCAGAAGCTGGAGCAGACCCGCCGACAGGCGCAGGAGCGCGTGCGGGAAATGATGGCTCAGGCGCAGGAGCAAGCGGCGCTGGCCGGCAAGCAGGCGATGGAGCAGGCGAAGCAGGATGGCGAGCAGCTGCGTCTGCGTTCCGGTGAGCGTCTGGCACAGGCCGCCGAACTGATCGCAGGAAGGATCGTGAAGGAATAAATGGCAATCGTCAAAATGAAGCATCTGCGCCTTGTAGCCATGCGGCAGGACCGGCAGGAACTGCTGCACCAGCTGCAGCGTATGGGCTGCGTGGAGATCGATACGCCGCGTGTGGACCGCGACGACCCTGTGTGGTCGGGCGTGGGAACGCCGGACGAGGAAGCGCTCGTCCGCGCCAGACAGCGCAGGGAGCAGGGCGAACGCGCCCTTGATGTGCTCAATCGGTACGCCCCGGACAAGGGCGGACGAAAACCTGTGCTGCGCCGCGAGGAGCTGTTCGACGAGCAGAGTGTTCTGCAGGGCGAACAGGCCGCGCAGGCGGTGCTGGATGCACAGCGGGAATTGGCTGCCCTACAGGCACAAAGGGGCAAGCTGGAGGCGCAGCTGCAAAGCCTGCGTCCATGGCTTGCGTTGGATGTGCCGTTGGATATCGCCTCCACCGGACAGGTGCAAATGGAATTTGGAACGCTGCCCGGCAGCGTGGACTTTGCGCAGGCACAGGGCCAGCTGCAACTGGCCAGCCCCTTGGCCGAACTGACCTGTGCCCACAGCGAGCCGGAGCAGCATTACGCGCTGCTGGTCTACCACGCCAGTGCCGGGGAGACGCTTGCTCCCGCACTGAGGGAGCTTGGCTGGAACCGTGTTAACCTGCGCGGCTGGAGCGGCACGGCTCAGGCCAACCACACCCGGCTGGAGCAGGAACTGCGTGCGCTGGACGAGCAGTTGAGCTGTGACGCGCAGCAGCTTGCCGGGCTTGGCCGACACCGAGAGCAGCTGCAGCTGCTGGTGGATCGCGCCGCGGTGGACATGGAACGGGAAGAAGGCCGCAGCCGTTTGCTGGATCTGGAGCAGACCTTCTATCTGGAAGGCTGGGTGCCTCAGGACAGCTGGCAAAGGGTCACCGACCTGCTGAACACACTCACCTGCGCGTGGGAGCTGAGTGACCCCGCCCCGGAGGAGTATGAGCAGGTGCCGGTGAAGCTGAAAAACAATTGGCTCACCCGCCCGCTGAATATGGTCACCGAAATGTATGTTTATCCTGCCTATGACGGATTGGATCCCAACCCGCTGATGGCGCCGTTCTTCATTCTGTTCTTTGGATTAATGATGGCGGACATGGCTTACGGACTGATCATGCTGCTGGGCGGCTGGTATCTGCTGAAAAAGCTGCACGCCACCGGCACGATGGGACATATGGGCGGACTGATGGTGCTGTGCGGCGTGTCCACCTTTGCCTTTGGCGCCATGACGGGCGGCTTTTTGGGGGATTTCATCCCGCAGATCGCAAAGCTCATCAACCCGGAGAGCAATGTGCAGCTGCCCTATCTGTTCACTCCGCTGACCGACACGCTGGCCATTCTGGTTGGCTCGCTGGTGCTGGGCCTGATTCAGATCATCACTGGCATGGCCATCAGTGTGGTGTACCAGTGCCGAAACGGACGCTGGCAGGATGCCTTGTGGAACGAGATCACATGGTGGGTCGTGCTGACCGGCGCGGCGCTGGCCATTCTGGGCATTGCCAATGTGGCCGGTTATCCGGTGGTGCTGTTCGTGGGACTTGCCATGCTGGTGTACGGTGGAACCCGTAACGCCAAGGGCTTTGGCAAGGTGACCGCCCTTATCGGCACAGTGTACAACGGCGTAAGCGGATATTTCAGCGATATTCTCTCCTACGCCCGATTGATGGCGCTGATGCTGGCCGGTGCGGTCATCGCCCAGGTGTTCAACACCCTTGGCTCGGTGACCGGGAGTGTGATCGGTTTTGTGATCATCTCCCTGCTGGGCAACACGCTGAACCTGGCGCTGAATCTGCTGGGCTGCTATGTCCACGATCTACGCCTGCAATGTCTGGAATTCTTCGGACGCTTTTACAAAGAGGGCGGACGCCCCTTCAACCCAATGAAAATCAATACAAAATATGTAGATATTATTAAGGAGGAAAATTGACATGACTGCTTTTTTTGAACTGTTTGGTGGTATTGGACTGGCTTTTCTGGGTGCTGCGCTGACGGTGTGTACCTGCTGCGTGGCTTCCGCCAAGGGCACTGGCATGGTGGGTGAGGCCGCTACCGGCCTTCTGTGTGAGGCGCCTGAGCATTTCTCCAAGTGCCTGATCCTGCAGGTGCTGCCCGGTACGCAGGGTCTGTACGGCCTGGTCGTCTGGTTCTTCAGCCTGTTCACCATGGGCGCCTTCTCCGGCGGTATCGTGCCTCTGACCGTGACCCAGGGCCTGACCATGTTCGTGGCCTGCCTCCCCATGGCCATCGGCGGCTGGCTGTCCGCCATCTATCAGGGCCGCGTGGCCGCCTCCGCCATCAATGTGGTTGCCAAGAAGCCCAACGACTGGGCCAAGGGTATCATCCTGTGCGGTATCGTTGAGTTCTACGCCATTTTGTCTCTGCTGGCTTCCGTGCTGCTGCTGATGAACTCCCTGTAATCGCTTGTGTGAGCGTGTATTGAGCAGGAAAGGAAGATAACATTGGACGGAATGGAAAAAATCGCCGCCCGCATCCGGGCGGATGCCGAAGAGGAGATCGCCCGGCTGAACGAGCAAACCCGTCAGACAGTGCAGGAGATTCTGGGCAAGTACGAGGCGCAGGGAGCGCAGGAGTCCGAAGCCATTCTCGCCCGGGGACGCGCCGCCGCGGCTGAGCGGCTGGAGCGGCTGAGCGGCGCGGTGGCGCTGGAGCGGCGCAAGCTGGAGCTGGAAACCAAGCAGCAGTTGCTGGAGGAGGCCTTTTCCCTTGCGCTGGACAAGCTGTGCGCGCTGCCCGAGCAGGAGTGTGTGGCACTGCTGACTGACATGGCGGTACGCGCCGCAACCACCGGCCGGGAGGAGCTGATCTTCTCCGCGCAGGATCGGGAGCGTATCGGCAAGCAGGTGGTGGCCGCCGCCAACGCCAAGCTGGTGGAGCAGGCCGCACCCGAGCTGACCGGCAGCATCAGCCAGACCAAGGTGGGTGCGCTGCTGGACAAAGTGGTGAAAAACACCGCCGCCATCGTTACCGGCGCGGGGCAGCTGACGCTGAGTGAGCAGACCCGTCCCATCCGGGGTGGCTTTATCCTCAGCGACGGTGCGGTGGAGGTCAACTGTGCCTTTGAAACGCTGGTGCGTATGCAGCGCGAGGGCCTGGAACGGCAGGTGGCCGAGCTGCTGTTTGCCTGATGTCTTCGGCAGCAAACTCGAAAGGGGGAGAGAGATCCCTTGTCACGGAAAAAAGATACTGATTATTTAAGCATTTCTGCCCGTATCCGGGTACTGGAGACCCGTCTTCTTACCCGGGAACGGCTGGAACGCATGATCGATGCCCCGGACGACGCCCAGGCGCTGAAGGTGCTGGAGGAGTGTGGGTATGCCGCGCTTTCCGTATCCGACCCCGCGGGACTGGAGCGGGCGCTGTCGGCCTCGCGCGAGGCGCTGTTTGGTGAACTGTCCGCCGCCGTTCCCGACTCGGGCGTGGTGGACATCTTCCGGGTAAAATACGACTATCACAACGCCAAGGTGCTGCTCAAGGCCGAGGCCACCGGGCAGGATGCCCGGAATCTGCTGGTGTTCGGCGGACGGTATGCGCCTGAGCAGCTGGCGGAGCGGCCGGATACCTGTGGGGCGCAGCTGTATGCCGCCATGGAGCAGGGAAGGCAGATCCTTAAGGAGACCGGCGATCCCCAGCAGGCAGATCTGCAGCTGGATCGCGCCTACTTTGCCGAGATGGGTCAGCTGGCCAAGCAGTTGGGCAGTGCGTACATGCAGGGCTATGTGCGCCTGATGACGGACGCGGCCAATCTGCGCTGCTTTGTGCGCTGTATGCGTCTGGAGAAAGGGCCGGACTTTTTGGCTCAGGCACTTCTGGATGGAGGCAGCGTCAGCGTGTTTGCCCTGTCCCAATGCCGGGCACAGGATGTCGGCGCGCTGTTCTCCGGTGGCCTTTTGGCGTCGGCGGCCAATCTGGCGGTCGAGCTTGCCAAGCCCGGCGCCTGTGCGCTGACCGAGCTGGAACGTGTGTGTGACGATGCGCTCATGGCCTATCAGGAGCGGGCGCGCCGCACTCCCATCGGGGAGGAAGTGGTGGCTGGCTACCTGTTTGCCAGAGAGTCCGAGTTGACCGCCATCCGCACCGTGATGGCCGGCCGCATGGCCGGGCTGGACGGCGATGCGCTGCGTCGGCGTCTGCGGGCGACCTATCTGTAAAGGGGAGGTGGACGAAGATGTATAAGATCGCCGTTCTGGGCGACAAGGACAGCGTGCTGGGCTTTCGTGCCCTTGGGCTGGATGCGTATCCTGCGTCCAATGCCGAGCAGGCGCGTCCCATCCTCCACCGCCTTGCCAAAGAGGGGTACGCCATCATCTACCTGACCGAGCAGCTGGCCGCTGGGATGGGCGCGGAGCTTGCTCGTTATAAGGACGAGCTGACCCCCGCTATCATCCTTATCCCCGGCAAGGAGGGCCCGCTGGGTATCGGTATGGAGAATATCAAAACCGCGGTGGAGCGAGCCGTGGGCGCAGATATTCTTTAAGCGTTCGAGCCGTTGCGAGCAGCGCGGATGGACTGGAGCGAGGAATGCAAACCAAGCAAATGTAATTTGCTGTTTGTGTTCCGAGTCGTAGGGAAGCCGCGCGTCGTGAGCAGGCGAGGCGTGATAACAATCGAAAAATTTTCTTCGAAGGAAGGTTTAGCCTATGGGAAAGATCGTCAAGGTCTCCGGCCCGCTCGTGGTAGCCACGGGGCTGGAGGAGGCCAATATGGCCGACGTTGTCCGTGTGGGAGAGCAGCGCCTGATCGGTGAGATCCTCACCATGACGGGCGGCTCTGCCTCCATTCAGGTCTATGAAGAGACCTCCGGCCTCGGCCCCGGTGCCGAGGTGGTCACCACCGGCGCGCCGCTGTCCGTGGAGCTTGGCCCCGGCCTGATCGAGAATATTTACGACGGTATCCAGCGCCCGCTGGAGGTCATCAAGCAGACCGTCGGTACCAACAACCTGCCCCGCGGCGTGGAAGTGCCCGCGCTGGATCGGGAGAAGAAGTGGAGCTTTGTGCCTACCGTCAAGGTGGGAGACAAGGTGGTGGGAGGCGACGTGATCGGCACCGTGCAGGAGACCGATTCCATCCTCCACAAAATCATGATCCCCCCGAAAATGGAGGGCACCATTGCCGCCATTGAGGGCGGTGAGTATACCGTCACTGACACGGTGGGTCAGCTGGAGCTGGCCGACGGCACCCGCAAGCCCCTTTCGCTGATGCAGAAGTGGCCGGTGCGCGTGGGTCGTCCCTACAAGCACAAGTATCCCCCCACCAAGCCCCTGTCCTCCGGACAGCGCATCGTGGACACCCTGTTCCCTGTGGCCAAGGGCGGCACGGCCGCCATTCCCGGCCCCTTCGGCTCGGGTAAGACGGTGATGCAGCACGCGCTGGCCAAGTGGTCGGACGTGGATCTGGTGGTCTACATCGGCTGTGGCGAGCGCGGAAACGAGATGACCGACGTTCTGCGGGAATTCCCCGAGCTGATCGACCCGCGCACCGGCCAGTCGCTGATGAAGCGCACCGTGCTGATTGCCAACACTTCGGACATGCCCGTGGCTGCCCGTGAGGCGTCCATCTACACCGGCATCACCATCGCCGAGTACTTCCGCGACATGGGCTATGACGTGGCCGTCATCGCCGACTCCACCTCCCGTTGGGCGGAGGCGCTGCGCGAGATGTCCGGCCGTCTGGAAGAGATGCCCGGCGAAGAGGGCTACCCCGCTTACCTTGCCTCCCGTCTGTCCCAGTTTTACGAGCGCGCTGGCTCGGTGTCCTGTCTGGGCACCGACGAGCGTCGGGGCAGCCTGACCGCCGTGGGCGCGGTATCCCCTCCCGGCGGTGACCTGTCCGAGCCGGTGTCTCAGGCCACCATGCGTATCGTTAAGGTGTTCTGGGCGCTGGATGCGTCTCTGGCCTACCGCCGTCACTTCCCGGCCATCAACTGGCTGAACTCCTACTCCCTGTATCTGGACTCCCTGCGCCCGTGGTACGATGAAAACCTTGGCAAGAGCTTTCTTGCCAACCGGGAGTGGGCCATGTCCGTCCTGCAGGAGGAGGCCAGCCTGAACGAGATCGTCCAGCTGGTGGGCAAGGATTCCCTGTCTGCCAAGGATCAGATCACGCTGGAGACGGCCAAAATGATCCGCGAGGACTTTTTGCAGCAGAACTCCTTTGTGGACATCGACTCCTTCTCCGAGTATGATCGGCAGGGGCGTATGATGCAGATGATTCTG
>JAGBTC010000189.1 GCA_017631545.1 Oscillospiraceae bacterium | reverse complement strand
TGCCGAACTTGTTCGGCTGTAGCGCGCAGGGCAGGATAGAGGGCAACAAGGCAGCAATAGAATATCCGGGTGTAGCGCAGTTGGTAGCGCGCCTGCTTTGGGAGCAGGATGCCGCAGGTTCGAATCCTGTCACTCGGACCATGTCGGGGCAAGCGATATATCGCTTGCCCCGACTTTTTTTGTTTCTGACCGGAAAACGGTGGAACTCCGGCACTGTGTAGGGAATAAAGGAAGCAAAGAAGTACAGACTAATGTTATCTTAATAAAGGGGCGTAGGCATTTATGGTTGAACAGGACACGATCAAGCTGCTTCGGGAATGTGACGCAGGGGTTAAAATGGGAGTGGCATCCATTGATGATGTTCTTGATCAGGTACACAGTCATGATCTTGAGCAATACCTGACCCGGTGCAAGAAGGAGCATGAAAAGCTGGAACAGGAGATTCAGACCCTGCTGGAAAAATACCATGATGACGGCAAAAAACCAAACCCCATTGCCAAGGGTATGTCCTGGATAAAAACCAACATGAAAATGGGAATGAACAACTCGGATCAGACGATTGCGGATCTGATGACGGATGGGTGCAATATGGGGGTCAAATCGCTGAATCAGTATTTGAACCAGTATGAGGCGGCGGATGAAATTTCCAAGGATATTGCCAAGCGGCTGATTCATTTGGAGGAGCAGCTTGCCGTCGATATCCGCAAGTTTTTATAAGAATCAATAACACCACCTTCCCTGGTAGGGGGTGGTGAATATTTGTCCGAAAAAGAAAGTGTTGATCGTATGGACTCGATATGGACGCAAAGCGCGCAGCTTCCCAAATTTGAAGCGTTAAAACAGGATCGGAAAACCGATGTGCTGATCATCGGCGGTGGG
Organism: Oscillospiraceae bacterium; assembly: GCA_017631545.1. Taxonomy (GTDB): domain Bacteria; phylum Bacillota; class Clostridia; order Oscillospirales; family Oscillospiraceae; genus Lawsonibacter. The sequence continues at coordinate 1,042 of JAGBTC010000189.1, read as the reverse complement.
ATCACGGGACTGCTGTGTGCGTATATGCTGGAGCAGGCCGGAGTGGAGTATACTCTTGTGGAGGCAGGGCGCATCTGCCGGGGGATCACCAAGGATACCACAGCCAAAATCACGGTGCAGCATGGCTTGATCTATCACCGATTGCTCCGGGAATTTGGGGTTGAAAAAGCAGGAATGTATCTGATTGCCAACCGGAAGGCGTTGGAGAAATACCACTTTTTGTGTTCGGCCGTCGACTGTGATTATCAGGAACGAAATTCTGCCGTCTATGCGCGCGAGGATCGCCGGGAAATCGAAAAAGAACTGGACGCCCTGCAAAAAATCGGATTTCCGGCGAAGTTTGCTGCTCAGCTGCCGCTCCCGTTTCCCATCGCCGGAGCGGTGTGTTTTGAGGGTCAGGCCCAATTTCGCCCGCTGAAATTTCTCGCTTTCATCGCGCAGGGGCTTTGCGTGTTTGAAAACACGCGGGTGTTGGAAGTGATGCCCGGTGCAGCGGTTACCGAACACGGAACGATCAAGGCGGAAAAAATGATCGTAGCCACACATTTCCCCTTTCTCAACAAGCATGGCAGTTATTTTCTCAAGCTGTACCAGCACCGATCCTATGTGCTGGCGCTGAAGAATGCGCCGGAGATACGGGATATGTATGTGGATATGTCGGATGGGGGACTGTCTTTTCGCAGCTTCGGGGAGCGGCTCCTGTTGGGCGGCGGCGGACACCGGACCGGGAAAACGGGCGGCGGCTGGCGAGAGCTGGAGCGGTTTGCAAGCCGGGCCTATCCGGGCGCGCAGATCACGCAGCGTTGGGCAACCCAGGACTGCATGAGCCTGGATGGCGTTCCCTATGTGGGGCAATACTCCAAACGCACGCCCAATCTATATGTGGCCACCGGCTTCAACAAATGGGGGATGACCTCTGCCATGGCGGCGGCCATGCTTCTGGTGGATCTGGTGCTGGAACGGCACAATCCCTTTGCGGAGCTGTTTTCTCCGTCCAGAACCATGCTGCGTCCACAGCTGGCGGTCAACGCCGCGGAGTCCG
>JAGBTC010000188.1 GCA_017631545.1 Oscillospiraceae bacterium | reverse complement strand
TCCACCGCCAGTCGGAAGCCCTCGGGATTTTCCGGGTTGGGGGAAATGACGGTGGGGAAGTTGCCGTCGATGACCATCTGCTCGGGCACGCAGATGACATGCTTGAGACCCAGGCGGTGCAGAGCTTCGGGAATGAGCTGATACCCCGTGCCGTGGAAGGGGGTGTAGACCATCTTAAAGTCGTCGGCCACCTTGGCCACCACGGCCGGGTCATTGGCCTGTGCCATGACATTGGACAGGAAGGCCTCGTCCGTTTCCGCGCCCATGAGGACGATTTTGCCCTGAGACAGAGCGGTTTCGTAGTCCATGGTTCTGACGCTGGCGAACACATCCAGCTGACCCATCATGCGAGCGACCTCGTCCGCGTGCTGGGGGGGCAGCTGGGCGCCGTCCTCCCAATACACCTTGTAGCCGTTGTATTCCTTGGGGTTATGGCTGGCGGTGACATTGATGCCGGCGATGCAGCCGTATTCACGCACGGCGAAGGACAGCTCCGGCGTGGGACGCAGAGCCGCGAACAGGCGAACGGGGATGCCGTTGGCGGCCATGACACAGGCGGCCTCCCGGGCGAAAACATCGGAATTGTTGCGGCAGTCAAAGCACACGGCCACGCCCCGGGCGGCGGCCTGCTCGCCCACGGCAAGGATGACCTGGGCAAAGGCCTGGGTGGCGTGGCGGATGACATGGACATTCATTCGGTACAGGCCGACGCCCATGGTGCCACGCAGACCGGCGGTGCCGAAGCTGAGCTGGTCGAAGAAGCGGGACTCGATTTCCTTTTCATCGCAGCGGATGGCTTCCAGTTCTGCCTTTTCAGCGGGGCTGAGGGCAGGGGAGGACAGCCATTGCTCGTATGCGGTACGATAGGACATGAAATGACCTCCGTTTCCAGTAATATGATGTACCAATTATAGCATACTCCGGCATGGACTTCTACCGAAATTTGACGCTTATTTGTGGTAGGGCGAACCCTCGTTGATTTTGAAGGCGCGGTAGACCTGCTCCAGCAGCATGACCCGGGCCAGATGGTGGGGGAAGGTCATGGGGGACATGGAAAGGCGCACCTGTGCCTGCTGTTTCAGGGTGGGGTCGAGGCCGAAGCTGCCCCCGATGAGAAAGACCAGGTGCTTGGCGCTGCTCTGCTCACAGGAGCGGACAAGACGGGCCATATCCTCGCTGGAGTGGGGCTTACCCTCAATACACAGGGCGACGAGAAAGGGGTTGGGGGGGAGCTTGGCTCGGATGGCCTGGCCCTCTTTGGAAAGGGCGGCGTCGATTTGACCCTGGGAGGGAGACTGGGGCAGCTTTTCCTCGGGCAGTTCCGTGAGGGTGAGCTTGCAGCAGCCGGACAGCCGCTTGACATATTCCGAAGATGCTTCTGTATAGAATTTTTCTTTCAGCTTGCCCACACAGAGGATATGTACGCTCAACATAGGCTGCGCTCCTTTGATACAGGGTAGGTCTGCCCCGGTTCACTGCGGGGGGCAACGCATACGGTCACATCTTGCCGGGGGTCAATGCCTGCGGCAGACAGGGTGCGGCAGACGCAGGTGTAAGCCATGGAGGGGGTGTTGTTCTCCTGGCTTAAATGGGCAAGCAGAAGGGTGTGCGCCCCGGCGCGCACCGCTTCCAGCGCCAGCTGTGCCCCTGCCTCGTTGCACAGGTGACCCCGGTCACCCAGAATACGCTGCTTCAGGGGGTAGGGATAGGGGCCGGAGCGCAGGGTGGGGATATCGTGATTGGTCTCCAGCACCAGCAGACGGCAGCCTAGAACGGCGTGGCGAACGGTGTCGGTCACATGGCCCAGGTCGGTGACCAGCGCCATGCGCTCACCGTCCAGCTCCACGGTGTAGCCCACGCTGTCGGCCGCGTCGTGGGGGGTGGAGAAGCTGCGGCAGCGCAGCGCGCCAAGGTCAAAAGTGCTGCCAGCCGGGATGGGTTTCACTCGACCGCAGGCAAGCTCCGCGCGGCGGTTGAGCCGCTGTGCCGTCCCCACCGAGGCGAATGCCTGCAGGTTTGGCAGGCGCTTGAACACAGTGGCAAGACCGCAGACATGGTCGGAGTGGTCATGGGTGACCAGCACGGCGGACAGGTCGTGAGGGTCGATACCCAACGCGGACAGGCTTTTGGTGATGCGAAGGCAGGAGATGCCTGCGTCAATGAGGATATGCGTGCCGCCGCCGCTGACCAGAAGGCTGTTGCCCCCCGAGCCGCTGGCGAGGGTGGTTACGGTAAGCAAGGTGATCGCGCCCTCCTTTGGGGATAAACGATTTGGGGGAATAAACGATCAGGAATCAGGAGCAGGCTCCTGATTCCTGATAAGAAAGGTTCGTTAACTGATTTTGGTGGTGGGCTTGCTGTCGTCCGGTTCCTCCACGATGGAGATATCCGCGCCGACGGCGGACAGCTTTTCCACCAGATTTTCGTAGCCGCGCTGGATATGGTCGATGTCGGTAATGAAGGTGGTGCCGTGGGCGGCAAGTCCTGCCACCACCATGGCTGCGCCGGCGCGCAGGTCGCAGGCGCGCACCTCTGCGCCGGACAAGGTTTCCACCCCTTCAATGATGGCCACCTTGCCGTCTACCTGAATATTGGCGCCCATTTTGCGAAGCTCATCCGCATAGCGGAAGCGGTTGTCCCAAATGCCCTCGGTGATGACGCTGGTCCCTTCGGCAATGGACATGATCGCGCCCATCTGAGACTGCATATCCGTAGGGAAGCCCGGGTAGGGCATGGTCTTGATTTTGGTGCGGGTGAGCGGGCCGGTGCGGCGCACGAGAACGGCGTCGTCCTGCTCCTCCACCGTGACGCCCATTTCCAGCAGCTTGACGGTGATGCAGTCCAGATGCTTGGGAATGACATTTTTGATGAGTACCTCGCCCCCGGCGGCGGCCACGGCGGTCATATAGGTACCTGCCTCGATCTGATCGGGAATGATGGAGTAGGTGCCGCCCTGCAGACGCTCCACGCCGCGGATCTTGATTACATCGGTGCCTGCGCCCATGATGTTGGCGCCCATGGAGTTGAGGAAGTTGGCCAGATCCACGATATGGGGTTCTTTGGCGGCGTTTTCAATGACGGTCATGCCATCGGCCAGCGCGGCGCCCAGCATGATGTTCATGGTGGCGCCGACGGACACGATGTCCAGGTAGACCTGACCGCCGGTCATACGGCTGTGGTTGGGTACTTCGCCGCAAATGTAGCCGTTGCGTACCTCCACCTTGCCGCCCATGGCGGCGAAGCCCTTGATATGCTGGTCGATGGGGCGGTCGCCCAGATTGCAGCCGCCGGGCATGGGCACCTCTGCCCAGCCGAAGCGACCCATCAGCGCACCCACCAGATAGTAGCTGGCGCGGATCTTCTGACCCATTTCCAGCGGGATCTGGTGGTTGAGCACCCGGGAGCAGTCCACCTCTACCGTGGTGCGGTCGATGGTGCGTACACGGGCGCCCAGTTCCTCAAGGATTTTGAGGATCAGGGTGACATCGCTGATTTGGGGGATATTCTCGATACGGCAGACCCCGTCCACCAAAAGGGCGGCAGGGATGATAGCCACGGCGGCGTTTTTCGCGCCGCTGATCTGGATTGTGCCGTGCAGGGCGTTACCGCCCCGGATCTGATATTTCGTCAAAACAGCACCTTCTTTAACTCGTTACAGACAAAACGGCGAAAGACCGCCGAAACACATCGTTTAGTATGCGCGATGGGTACATTCCCATACATATTAGATTATAGCACCAATCGGGTGGAGCGGTAAAGAGCTTTTTGCGGATTTTGACAAAAAAGACGAAAAATTTACCGGGGGACGATAGGACGGGCCACGCCCACCAGAGGTTCGCGGTTTACATATCGGCGGAAGTTGGACAGGGCGAAGTCCACGGCGCTTTTGCGGCTGACCTCCATACGGATCCCACCGGCCACATGGGGGGTGAGCAGCAGGTTGGGAATGTCCCACAGGGGGGAGTCGGCGTTCAGCGGCTCGGGAGCGGTCACATCCAGCGCCGCGCCCCAGAGATGGCCGGCGTTCATGGCCTCGGCCAGCGCCTGCTGATCCAGCACGGTGCCGCGTCCGTCGCTGAGGAGGATGGCGTCCGGCTTCATGAGGGCAATGCGCCGCGCGTCCAGCAGGTGGACGGTCTCAGGGGTGTGGGGGACGATGAGGGCGACCACATCTGCCTGGGGCAGGCGCTCATCCAGATGCTCCATGGTGTCCAGCTCGTCAAAGCCGTCCACGCCGCCGGTGACGGTGCGCTTGAGACCCACGGTGTGCGCGCCCATGCACTTGCACAGTTTGGCAAACGCGCTGCCAATGACGCCTGCGCCTACCACCAGAACGGTGGCACCGTGGATGGTGCGTACGGTGCCCAGATCCTTCCACAGATGTTTGCTCTGGTTATCCCGGTACTGAGGCAGCTTGCGGCACAGGGAGAGCAGGGTGGCCAGCATATGCTCGGACACGGCCTGACGGTATGCGCCCGCACAGGTGGTGATGGTGACATGGTGGGGCAGGATACCCGGCTCCAAATAGTCATCCACCCCCATCCACAGGGCCTGCAGCCAGTGCAGGTTGACGGCCTTGTACATCTCCTGCGCCTTGGGCCAGCCCATGATGATGGTGGCTTTTTCCAGCTGCTCGTCGGTGACGGTGCTGCGGCCGGGGTATTCCCAAACGGCGTCGGGCATCAGCGATTCAAACAGGGGCTTTTCCTCTTCCACCAGAGGGAACATATTGAGAATGTATTCGGACATAGGCGAACTCCTTTGCAGCAGAAAGTATATGCATAGCGTTATTATATCCGCTTTTGTGCCCCGGGGCAAGAGGGAACGGGATTTGTCTTTGCGTTATGGACAGGGGTGTGCTACAATAAGAAAAAAGACGGGAGGTGACCGCTGTGGATATTACCCTGCACACGCCGCTGGAGGACTTTCCCGGCATCGGGCCGGCACGGGCGAAAAAGCTGGCCGGGCTGGGGCTGGGCACAGCGGGAGACCTGCTGCGCTATTTTCCACGCAGCTATGAGGATCGGCGCGCGCTGGCCAGCATCCAAAGCGCGCTGCCCGATCAGCCGGTGTGTATTCAGGCCATGGTCGCTCAGCCGCCCCAGCTCAGCCGCGTGCGCCGGGGACTGGAGCTGCTGAAGGTGCGCGTGGCCGACCACGGCGGGGTGATGGACATCACCTTTTTCAACCAAAGCTATTTGAAAGATGCTCTGCGTACCGGAGAGGAGTATGTCTTTTTCGGCAAGGTGGAGGTATTCGGCCGGATGCGGCGCATGACCAACCCGGTGGTGGAGCCGGTGGGCAAGAACGCGGTGACCGGGTGCATTATGCCGGTCTATCCGCTGACGGCCGGCATTTCCAACAACCGGGTGATGGGGCTGGTGCGAAAGGCCGTGGAGGCCTGCGCCGGACAGGTGGCCGAGGGGCTGCCCGAGCGCGTGCTGCGGGAGTATCGGCTGGCACGCAGCGAGTTTTCCTACCGCAGCGTCCACTTTCCGGAAAACTTTGAGCTGCTGGAGGCGGCGCGGCACCGACTGATGTTTGAGGAGCTGTTTTACCTCTCGGCCGGACTGGCTTTGCTGAAGGGACGCAGAACGGATGCCGTTGGGCCAGCGTGCCGATGCGAGGGGCTGGACGGATTTCTCGCCCGGCTGCCCTTTGCGCCCACCGGGGCGCAGCGGCGCGTGATGGAGGAGTGCCGGGCGGACATGACCTCCGGCCGACCCATGAACCGACTGGTGCAGGGAGATGTTGGCTCGGGCAAGACGGCAGTGGCCGCCGCCGCCATCTGGATGGCGGTGGGCAGCGGTCTGCAGGCGGCGCTGATGGCACCTACGGAGATTTTGGCCCGGCAGCACCACCGCTCCCTGTCTGTGCTGCTGGAGCCGGCAGGCATCCGGGTGGGGCTGCTCACCGGAGGGATGACCCCAACGCAGAAAAAGAAGCTCAAGCAGCAGCTTTCTGACGGTGAGCTGCCGCTGGTCATCGGTACCCACGCGCTGCTGAGCAAGGGCGTGGACTTTGCCCGTTTGGGTCTGGTGGTGGCCGACGAGCAGCACCGCTTCGGCGTGACCCAGCGCGCGGCCCTGACTGCCAAGGGAGTGCGGCCCCATGTGCTGGTCATGTCGGCGACCCCCATTCCCCGTACGCTGGCGCTGATCATGTACGGCGATCTGGATGTGTCTGTGATCGACGAGCTGCCCCCCGGCCGCACCCCGGTGGACACCTTTGTGGTGGGGGAGGACAAGCGGCAGCGGATGTACGGCTTTGTACGCAAGCTGGTGAATGAGGGGCGGCAGGCCTATATCGTGTGTCCGGCCGTGGAGGAGGATCCGGAGCGCTGGAGCGAGGGCGTGCCCGATTTGAAGGCGGTGACCTCCTATGCCAAAGACCTGCAGGAACGGGTGTTTCCCGAGCTGAGGGTGGGATTTGTCCACGGGCGGCTCAAGCCCCGGGAAAAAGAGGCGGTCATGGCGGAGTTTGCCGCAGGGGCGCTGGATGTGCTGGTTTCCACCACAGTGATTGAGGTGGGCGTGGATGTACCCAACGCGGCGCTGATGATCGTGGAAAATGCCGAGCGCTTTGGTCTGAGTCAGCTGCACCAGCTGCGCGGACGGGTGGGGCGCGGAGCGCACAAGTCCTACTGCGTGCTGGTCAGCGCAAGCCGGGGCGAGAGCGCCCAAGCGCGGCTGAAGGCGCTGGCCGGGACAACGGACGGCTTTAAGATCGCGGAGGAAGACCTGAAGCTGCGCGGCCCGGGCGACTTTTTCGGAGACCGGCAGCACGGTCTGCCCCAGCTGCACATTGCCGATCTGGCCGGGGATACCCGGCTGCTCAAGCAGGCACAGGACGCCGCCCGGGCGATGCTTACGGACGATCCCACGCTGGAAAAACCGGAGCATCGGGCGGTGCGGGAACGCATACAAACCCTGTTTGCCAAACAAGCAGATATTTTCAACTGAGAACAGGAGAATTCAAATGGACAAGATGGAACATACCCGCCAGCTGCGGGCTACGGTGGACAAGCATTACAACTGCTGCCAGTCGGTGCTGGTACCCTTTGCCAAGGAGATGGGACTGAGTGAGGAGCAGGCCTATGCGCTGGGGGCGCATTTTGGCTCCGGAATGCGTCACGGTAGCACCTGCGGCGCGCTGACCGGCGCGCTGATGGTGCTGGGGTCGCTGGGAGGCGACGAGCAGGCCGCCGGCGAGCTGCTGCGCGCCTTCCGGCAGGAGAACGGCTGCACTGACTGCGCCCATCTGCTGGCCGCGGCCAAGGAGCGGGGGGAGGAGAAGAAGCCCCACTGTGACCGGCTGGTGTATGAGTGCGTGCAGATGCTGCTGGATCGGACGCAGGATAAATGAGCCGACTTCCCTTAGAGCAACTGCCCATCCCGCTGCTGGAGTGGTTTGCGGAACACGCACGCACGCTGCCTTGGCGCAGTGAGCCAACAGCCTATCATGTCTGGGTGTCCGAGATCATGCTGCAGCAGACACGGGTGGCGGCGGTACTGGACTATTACCGGCGCTTTATGGATGCCGTGCCCACCCTTGCCGAACTGGCCGCGCTGGACGAGGAGCGGCTGATGAAGCTGTGGCAGGGGCTGGGTTACTACAGCCGCGCGCGCAACCTGCAAAAGGCTGCCCGGCAGGTGATGGAGCGTTTTGGGGGAGAATTCCCCTCAAACTATGCGGATATTCTGTCTTTGCCCGGAGTGGGGGAATATACGGCAGGAGCCATCGCGTCCATTGCCTTTGGACAGCCGGTTCCGGCGGTGGACGGCAATGTGCTGCGGGTGGTAAGCCGCATCAACGCCGACGAGAGTGACATCACCCTTGCCGCCACCAAAAAGCAGGTGCGGCAGCAGCTGCAGGAGATCATCCCGGTGAGACGGCCGGGGGATTTTAACCAAGCCATGATGGAGCTGGGGGCGACGGTGTGTCTGCCCAACGGCGCGCCGTTGTGTGACAAGTGTCCGGCACGGGGGTTCTGTCGGGCGCGGCTGACCGAGCGAACCCATCAGCTGCCGGTGAAGGCGGAGAAAAAGCCCCGTCGCGTGGAACAGCGAGAGGTTTATTTGCTGTTTTATGAGAGGAAGGTGGCCCTGCGAAAGCGGCCCGAGCGCGGGCTGCTGGCCGGGCTGTGGGAATTTCCCAACGAGCTGCCGCAAATGCAGGACGCGCCGGAGTGCTGGGGTATTGAACCCTGCTCGGTGCGCTGCGTGGGGACGGGAAAGCACATCTTCAGTCACATCGAATGGCACATGGTCGGCCGGGCGGTGGAGTGCGGCAGTGACGCGCTGCCCGAGGGCTGGGTGTGGGCCGGACGGGAGGAGCTGGAGCGGCAGTACTCCGTACCCAACGCCTTTCGTGCCTTTGAACCGGCCGTGAAGGAGCGGCTGGGCTATTTTTGAGAAGGAGGGAGCGGCGGTGGTTTGCAATTTATGTCCTCGGATGTGCGGCGCGGTGCGTACGCCACAGCAAGGCGTGGGCTACTGCCGTATGCCCGAGCTGCCGGTGCTGGCCCGGGCTGCTCTTCACCACTGGGAGGAGCCGCCCATCTCAGGTAATCGGGGGTCGGG
>JAGBTC010000187.1 GCA_017631545.1 Oscillospiraceae bacterium | reverse complement strand
GTTCTTGCGCCGGGCGGCGTCCCGCCAGAACATGGTGCCGCCGTGGGGGCCGTTTACTCCGTCAATGTTGGACACGGAGAGTTTCTTGATGGAAGCATACGCGCCGTCGCTGCCGCCGGCGTGGATGTAGATGGCGTCCAGACCGGCGGCCATTTCCACATAGTAGGGGCGGGCAGAGCGCACCGAGCCGAGGTTGCCCACTCCGTCCAGAGACTGAAACACTGCCATCATGCGCGTGATGCCGCCCTCAGCAGGGGCCTCGTAAATCAGGTCAGCCTGGGACACGCCCAGTTGGGGCAGGGCCTTTTTCAGGTTGTTGAGCATGATGGCCACCGGCCGTTGGGCAGACAGGTCGGTGGAAGTTTCCTCCCCTGTGAGTGGGTTGGCAAATACCGGTTCGGGGTCGGGCACAGACACGGGAGCCAGAGCGGAGACCGACGGCTCCGCCGATTGGGAGGCGCTCTGGGAGCCGCCGGCGGGTGCGCCGCAGGCGGACAGCAGCATCAGCACGCACAGCAGGGCAGACAAAGTGGATACGGCGTTTTTCTTCATGGTGGGAGCCTCCTCATATGTAATTTGGGGTCGCTCAAAGCTGTGGGGGGAGCAGGGCGGCCTTCAGCCGGTCGGCCATAAGCCGGTGTCCCTGGGCGTTGGGGTGCAGCCCGTCCAAAAACAGCTCGTGAACCGGGTTGCCATCCGCGTCCACAAAGTCCCGGGCAAAGTCTACTACAGGCAGGCCGAATACCGCACAGAACTGTTTGAGCCACGCGCTGTATTCCTGCATCCGCCGGGCGGCCTGCTGAAAGTCCACCACCTGCGCCCACTGCTGGGGAGCGCGGATCCAATCCACAGGCAGGGAGATGCCCACGAAAGGTTCCAACCCCTCGCCCATCAGCCGCTGGCACATCCCGGCCATATTTGCTCTGGCCTGGGCGTCGGTGCCGGAAAAGAACACATCGTTGCTGCCGCCCATGAGCAGGATACGGCAGGACAACCGATCCTGACGCACCGCGCCGATCCGGTCCAGCACCTCCGGGCCGAGGCGGGCCATCATGCCGCCGGTGGTGTCCCCGTTGATGCCGCAGTTGACCACCTGCCAGCCGGTCTCCTGCTCCACAAGGGTGGTCCAGCGTCCGCTGCGGGACATTCCAAAGCCGAAGGTCAGGCTGTCTCCAAGACAAAACAGTTTCATAGCATCACCTGTGTTGCACTAAGAATAACTTATTATACCATTGATCCGCCCGTTGGGCAAGGTGTACGCGCCTGGTTGCCCGGGAAAACACGCCCCGTGGTATTGACATCGACCGCAAATGACGGTATGATTATTCATACTAATCATACGCATTGAGGTGAAATTATGAATGTACAGATCGGCAAATACGCCTGGATGGTGAAAATCGGCGAAAAGGGACAGTTTGTGATTCCCAAAGAAGCGCGCGAGCTGTTTGATTTGCAGCCGGGAGATGAGATTTTGGTTCTTGGGGATCGGGAGCGGGGCGTTGCCATTCTCCCCAAAGAAAAGCAGCAAGAGGTCATGAAACAGGTTTTCAGCGAGATAGAGGAATGAAAGCAGGGGCGGAATATGAGTAAAATAGTGTTCTTTTGTATTCCTGCACACGGACATACAAACCCCACCCTTGGGGTTGTCAGGGAACTGGTTTCCCGCGGGCATCAGGTTTGGTACTACTCTTATAACATGATGCGCGAAAAAATCCAGTCGACAGGGGCGACATTCCTGTCCTGTGATGATTATGATACGCAGCAGAAGCTCCGCGCAAAAGATGCCGCCCGCGTGGGAAAAGACCTGGCCTTTTCGACAAAACTGCTGGTAGATACCACTCTGGCCCTGGATGACAAGGTTTGCACACAGATGGCAGAGCTTCAGCCGGACTGTATCGTGGCAGATTCCATGGCCCTGTGGGGGAAAGCGGTTGCGTTGAAACTGGGCATCCCCTTTGTTTGTTCCACGACGACCTTTGCCTTTAATCAGCACTCGGCCAAAGT
>JAGBTC010000186.1 GCA_017631545.1 Oscillospiraceae bacterium | reverse complement strand
GCGGTCACCTTTTTGACCCGGGCGCTGCCCTTCCTTCTCTTTGACCGGGGCGAGCATCCGCCGCGCATCGTGCTGTATCTGGGACAGGTCCTTCCTCCGGCGGTGATCGCCATGCTCATCGTCTACTGCCTCAAGGGGGTCAGCTTCGCCTCCCCTGCCGGCTGGGTGCCTGCGCTGGCTGCAGGTCTTTCCGCGGTGGCGCTGCATCTGTGGAAGCATAACGACCTCATCTCCATCTTCGGCGCCACGGCGCTGTACATGGTGTTCGTCCAAGCGGTATTCTCATAACGAACAAAAGGCTCTCTGTCCACGACAGAGAGCCTTTTTCATTCATCGCAGCAGACCGGTTCGCTCCAGCCGCTTTCGCACCGCCGGGCCCAGCATCAGCGCGGCCGCCAGCTTCAGCGCGTCGCCGGGCAGGAAGGGCAGCACACACACCGCCAGCGCCGGCAGCACGGCCACTCCGCTTTGCAGGCAGTACCACGCCGTTCCGGTCAGGTAGACCACCCCTGTGGCCAGCACCATGCCTGCCGCCCGGAGCAGGCCGTCCCGACGGGCAGCCCCAGCACACAGCGCCCCGGCAGGCACGCAGCCCAGCAGGTATCCGCCTGTTGGCCCGGCCAGCACGCCCGGCCCGGCGGTAAAGCCGGAAAAGACGGGCAGACCCGCCGCCCCCAGCAGCAAAAACACCGCCACCGCCCCGATCATCTGTCCCGGGGTGAGCAAAAAGGCCGTGAGATACACCGCCAGCGTGGTCAGCGACAGGGGCACCGCCCCCACCGGCACCGCCCACGGGCCAAGTACACACAGGGCGGCGGCCGCCGCCGCCGTCATGGTCAGGGCGTACACCCGCCCGCTTCGGTTGACGCGCACCGCGCCGCCCCCCTTCGTTTTTGTTGCAGTATATCATGTTCCCGGAAAAAGTCAACAGCGCCGCCCCGTATTGTCGGGGCGGCGCTGTAAACGGCCGGACTCGTTTTCGCCTTTCGCCATCGGCTCGCCTGAGCCAGCACCGGCTTAAAAACGGATCGCTGCGCCGTCTGAGTGTAGTATGACCCGCCTTGCCCCCTTCATACACGGTTAAAGCATGGAATATTTGTCCAAACTATTCATATGCTCAAAGTAAGAAAGGAGGCAGGAGCATGGAACATTCTCCCCGCAAACTTCCCTTTCGCCGCGCGCAGGACGCCCGCCGGACGCTGGAGCGGAAGGAGCTGATGGACAATCTTTCCGCCACCCGTGTGCTGATCCAGCAGGCCTACACCGGCTTCAACCACGCCAGCGACCGGGATCTGATCGACTCCTATGTATTCGAGATCACCGCCCTGCAGTCCCGGTATGCCTATCTGCTGCGCCGGGTCAAGGAGCTGGAGGGCTCGGCATGACCGCCGGGGCGTGGCTGCCTGCCATACTGGGCGCGCTGGGCATACTGGTGCTGCTGCGCCGTCCGCTGTTGGCCCTGCTGCGCCTGCTGGGACGCTGGGCGGGCGGACTTGTGGCGCTGAGCGTGCTGCAGCCGCTGGGGCTGACGCTGGGCGTCAACCTTGTCAACGCGCTGGTGCTGGGTGTGCTGGGCGTCCCCGGGCTCGGCCTGCTGCTGATGGTGCAGTGGGCTCTGCGCGCCCTGTAAACAAACGACCCCCGGCAGCGTGCTGCCGGGGGTTGCGGATTATT
>JAGBTC010000185.1 GCA_017631545.1 Oscillospiraceae bacterium | reverse complement strand
TGGTGTTCCAGAGCTACGCTTTGTACCCCCACATGACGGTGTATGACAACATGGCCTTCGCCCTGAAGCTGCGTAAGCTGCCCAAGGAGGAGATCGACCGCAAGGTTCAGGAGGCCGCCAAGATCCTGGAGATCACCGAGCTGCTGGATCGTAAGCCCAAGGCTCTGTCCGGCGGTCAGCGTCAGCGCGTGGCCATCGGCCGCGCCATCGTGCGTGAGCCTCAGGTGTTCCTGATGGACGAGCCTCTGTCCAACCTGGACGCCAAGCTGCGTAACGCCATGCGTGCTGAGATCATCAAGCTGCGTAAGCGTATCGACACCACCTTCATCTATGTTACCCACGACCAGACCGAGGCTATGACCCTGGGCGATCGTATCGTCATCATGAAGGACGGCTGGGTCATGCAGATCGGCACTCCTCAGGAAGTGTTCGACCATCCCGCCAACCTGTTCGTGGCCACCTTCATCGGTGCGCCTCAGATGAACCTGTTCGACGCCAAGCTGGTCAAGACCGCTTCCGGCTACAATGTGGAAGTGGGCGGCGCCGCCATCGCTGTCACCGAAGAGCAGGCTGCCAAGCTGACTGCTGACGGTGTGGGCGATATGGACATCAAGCTGGGCATCCGTCCCGAGCACATCCAGCTCAAGGCTGAGGGTGCTGATGTGGTTCGCGGCGTGGTGGATGTGTCCGAGATGATGGGCTCCGCCATTCACCTGCATGTCAATGCCGCCGGCAAGGACATCATCATGATCGTCCAGACCGCTGACCTGGACAAGGATCTGCGCGGTGGTTTTGCCTACGGCGCCGAGATCGGCTTCACTTTCCGTGCCGATCTGATGCACATGTTCAACCCCGAGACCCAGCAGAACCTGATCTGATTGATCGAACAAAAATCCCCGGAACCAACGGTTCCGGGGATTTTTTTATGCAAACAAGCTGGGGTCATCGGGCGCATTGGGCGATGAACCAGCGGAAGATGGCGGCACCGTCTATCGTGTCCGGACGGGCAAGCGCACCGGTCATACGCTCGGGGTGGAACTGCAGGCCCAGCACGGGCTTGCCGGGCAGCTCCAGCGCTTCGGCCACCCCCGACTCGGAACGGGCGGTGATGATCGCGCCGCTGCCGGGCATATCTGCCGCCTGGTGATGGGCGCTGTTCACCGGGAAGAGGGGACCGTAGAGGGTGTGCAGGAGGCTGCCCTCCCGGGCGTGGATGGGATGTACCTTGTCCGCCTCGATCTTGCGGTGGAACAAATTCAGCTCGTCGCCAAGATCCTGTACCAATGTGCCGCCCAGCGCCACATTGAGGACCTGGTGGCCGCGGCACACGCCCAGAATGGGTTTGCCGGCAGCCAGATAGGCCTCGGCCAGCGCCAGCTCCGTCCGATCCCGCTCCGGCTTGGGGGGCATGGAACCGCAGTTCTCCTGTCCGTAGCGCCAGGGCTCTATATCGCCTCCGCCGGTGAGCAGCAGTCCGTCAAAGGACAGATCCACCTCCGGGCAGTAGCGGGTGACAAAGTCGCCGCCTGCCGCCCGGACGGCGTTTTCATAGTTGAGTGCCGCGTCCGGCTGGGCGGTGGCGGCGGAGATGAGAATACGGGGGGACACAGAAACACCTCTTGAAAACAAAATAAAAACGACAGATTTTGTATAAAATCTGTCGTTTATGGAGCGAGTGACGAGGCTCGAACTCGCTACCTCCACCTTGGCAAGGTGGCGCTCTACCAGATGAGCTACACTCGCAACAGCGAATTGTATTATAGCACAATTCTCCACGCTGTCAACCCCCTTTTTCAAAAAAACAGAAATTTTTCGGCAAAAGAATTGCCCGGCTGTCCAACGGACAGCCGGGCGTGGTTTGGCTTAGTAGCCCAAAGCCTCGTCTACGAGGATCACCTCGTAAGACGCGCCGCCGGGCTTGCGCCACAGGACGGTGAGGGCGTTGCAGATGCGCTCGGGACTGTTGCAGTTATAGCACCTCAGCTCACCCTGGGCGCAGGGAGTGTTCTTGTTCAGCCGCCGGGCGTTGAGAGGGGCGGCTACATTGCGGGCGCGGTACAGGGCGGCGTCATAGTCGGGAGCTACTTTGTTGGCACCCACAACAAAGTAGACCTTCTTGTGGCCGAACAGGGTCTCGGACACGCGGTTGCACACACCGTCGATGTTGATCAGCTCGCCGGTTTCGGCAACGCCGTTGACGGAGGAGATGTAGATCTCGGCATTGGTGGCGTCGGCAGGGGCGTTGCCCTTCCAGTGCCAGAACACGGTGTTGTGGGTGGACAGGGACTCGTACAGACCCAGGTCGGCCAGAGTGGTGGAGCCGCCGAAGGCCACGGTGGTGCCGTCCAGCTGGGCGTTAAGGTAGTCGGCGGCCTGCTTGCCGGTGGCGAAGCGGGTGACGGCGTAGCCGCAGGATTCCAGATTCTTTTGCAGCAGTTCCAGATTAGGCATGGTCGTTCCTCCTTTTTATTACAGCAGAGTCATCTGCTCTTCGCCCCGGTCCACATCCTTGAGCAATGCTCCGGCAATGGGCAGGGAGCGTGCGCGGTAACGGGCGGCGTTGACGATGGGGGTGTCGCTCAGGGGCTGGACGGACTCCAGCTTGTACTTGGGCTTCAGGGTCATCACGCCCACGCCCTGGGTGGCACGGGTACTCTTGGGGTTGAGGGCGGCGGTGTGGAACACCAGACACCGGCCCTCGGTGGAGCGCACCGCCAGCTCCAGATCCTCTTTGAGCAGGAAGGCGGTCACCAGCGGCGACTTGTCTGAGTATGCGCCGGTGAGCTTTTTGCGCCGGGTCTGGGTCTGGTAGGCGGACAGCTCCACCCGGGCAGCCTTGCCGTTTTCAAAGAAGAACAGCACGTGGCCGGAGTAGTCGCCGGGGATACACACCCAGACCACCTTTTCGCTGTCCTCCATGCCCAGCTTGGAGGGCAGATAGTCGCCCAGCACGCTGGCCTTGGTGTCGGAAAAGTCGCTCAGGCGGGTCTTGTAGCACTGCTGGTGGTCGGTGAATACCAGCAGCTCGTCCCGGTTGGAGGCGTCCCACTGGCGGGCTGGGCCATCTCCCTCCTTGTACTTCTGTTCGCTGCTCATACGCAGGGACTGGGGGGTGATCTTTTTCAGGTAGCCCTCCCGGGACAGGAACAGATGCACCGGGTAGTCGGGCACCTCGGGCTCGGCCTCAAAGACCTCCTCCACCTCATGCTCGTAGATGATGTCGGTGCGCCGGGGCTGGGCGTATTTCTTTTTCACATCCTCCAGCTCACCCACGATGATCTTTTTGATGCGCTTGGCGTTGTTGATGATGTCCTGCAGGTCGGCGATCTCCTCCTCCAGGGTATCTACCTCCTGGGTGCGCTTGAGGATGTATTCCTTGTTGATGTTTCGCAGGCGGATGTCGGCTACAAATTCCGCCTGGGTCTGGTCGATGCCAAAGCCGATCATCAGGTTGGGGATGACCTCCGCGTCCTCCTCCGTCTCCCGGATGATCTTGATGGCCCGGTCGATGTCCAGCAGGATGCGGCGCAGACCCTTGAGCAGATGCAGCTTCTCCTGCTTTTTGGTCATGGCGAAGTGGGTGCGCCGGCGCACGCCGTCCATGCGCCAGGCCGTCCACTCCTCCAGAATCTGACCCACGCCAAGCACACAGGGCGTGCCGGCGATGAGGATGTTAAAGTTGCAGGAGAAGGAGTCCATCAGGGGGGTGGACTTGAACAGGCGTGCCATCAGCTTGTCCGGGTCGCTGCCCCGCTTGAGGTCGATGGTCAGCTTCAGGCCGGACAGGTCGGTTTCGTCCCGGATGTCGTTGATCTCGCGCACCTTGCCGGCCTTCATCAGCTCGGTTACCTTGTCGATGATGGCTTCGGCGGTGGTGGTGTAGGGGATCTCAAAAATTTCAATGACATTTTCGCCCTTCACATAGCGCCATTTGGCGCGCACCTTGAAAGAGCCGCGGCCGGTGCGGTAAATTTCGCCCAGCGCGGCGGCGTCGTAGATCAGCTCACCGCCGGTGGGGAAGTCGGGGGCTTTCAGGGTGGAGAGAATGTCGTGGTTGGGATCTTTCAAATAGGCGATGGTGGTGTCGCACACTTCGGCAAGGTTGAAGCCGCACAGGTTGCTGGCCATGCCAACGGCGATGCCCTGATTGGCCGCCACCAGCACATTGGGGAAGGTGGTGGGCAGCAGGGACGGCTCCTGCATGGTGCCGTCGTAGTTGTCCACAAAGTCCACCGCGTCCTGATCGATGTCCCGGAAAAACTCGTTGGTGATGGTGTCCAGCTTCGCCTCGGTATAACGGGGGGCGGCCCAGGCCATGTCCCGGGAGTACACCTTGCCGAAGTTGCCCTTGGACTCCACCAGCGGGTGCAGCAGCGCGCCGTAGCCCCGGCTCAGACGCACCATGGTGTCGTAGATGGCGGCGTCGCCGTGGGGGTTGAGCTTCATGGTCTGACCCACGATGTTGGCACTTTTGGTCAGCTTGCCGGACAGCAGCTTCATCTGGTACATGGTGTACAGCAGCTTGCGGTGGCTGGGCTTGAAGCCGTCAATCTCCGGAATGGCACGGGAGACAATGACGGACATGGCGTAGGGCATATAGTTCAGCTCCAGCGTCTGGGTGATGGGCTGCTCCAGCACCGCGGAGCGCAGACCCATGACGTTGGGGTTGATCGTGCGTTTTGCACCCTCCTGAGGGGCTTTTTTCTTTGCCATCGGTATCAGTCCTTATTTGTTCAAATCTTGGTTTGGGGCGAACCCTTACGAGATGTCCGCCAGATCCAGATATTTATATCCGTTTTCCGCGATGTGGTTTTTGCGCCCCTGCAGGTCGTCGCCCAGCAGCAGGTCAAAAACGGCGGCGGTGCGCTCCACATCCTCGGGCATGACCTTGATCAGGCGGCGGGTGTCCGGGCTCATGGTGGTCATGGCCATCATGTCCGCGTCGTTCTCGCCCAGACCCTTGGAGCGCTTGATCTCGCATTTCTTGCCGGAAAGCTCGCCGTTGAGCAGGTCGGTTTTCTCCTTGTCGGAGTAGGCAAACCATGTTTTTTCCTTATAATTGATCTCGTACAGGGGGGATTCTGCGATATAGACATACCCTTCGTTGATCAGGGTGGGGGTCAGGCGGTAGAGCATGGCCAAAATCAGCGTACGGATCTGGAAGCCGTCCACATCGGCGTCGGTACAGATGATGACCTTGTTCCAGCGCAGGTTGGCAAGGTTGAAGCTGGCCAGATCCTTCACATGCTTGCCCGACACCTCCACGCCGCAGCCCAGCACCCGGATTAGATCCGTGATGATGTCGCTTTTGAAAATGCGGGCGTAGTCGGCCTTCAGGCAGTTGAGGATCTTGCCGCGCACGGGCATGATGCCCTGAAACTCCGCGTCACGGCTGAGCTTGACGCTGCCCAGAGCGGAGTCGCCCTCCACGATATACAGCTCCCGGCGCGCCACATCCTTGGTGCGGCAGTCCACGAACTTCTGCACCCGGTTGGTGGCGTCCATGGAGCCGGTGAGCTTGACCTTGGTGGAGATGCGCTGCTTTTCGGCCGATTCCCGGGAGCGCTTGTTGATGAGCACCTGATCGGCGATCTTCTGCGCCTCGGTGGGATTTTCGATGAAGTAGACCTCCATCTGGGCGCGCAGGAACTCGGCCATGGCGTCCTGAATGAACTTGTTGGTGATGGCCTTTTTGGTCTGGTTGGCGTAGCTGGCCTCGGTGGAGAAGTTGTTGCTGACCATGATCAGGCAATCCCGGATATCGTCCCAGCTGGGCTTGGACTCGTTTTTCTGGTATTTGTTCTGCTGGCGCAGATAGTTGTCCAGCGCGGCGACCAGCGCGGTGCGGGTGGCCTTTTCCGGTGCGCCGCCATGCTCCAGCCACGAGGAGTTGTGGTAGTGGTCGATGAGCTGGGTCTTGTTGGAGAAGCACAGGCTCACCGACAGGCTGACCTTGTAGTCGGGCAGGTCGGCACGGTCACGGCCGCGGCGCTCGGCCTGCCAGAATACGGGCTGGGTCAGCGCATCCTCGCCGGCCATCTCGCTGACGAACTGGTGGATGCCGCCCTCGTACAGATATTCCTTGCTCTCAAAGCGGTTGGCGCCGGTTTGGTTGCGGAAAATGAAGGTGACACCGCCGTTGGCAACGGACTGGCGACGCAGCATCTCGTCCAGCGCCTCCACCGGAACATTCACATCGGTGAACACGGTGCGGTCGGGCTTCCAGCGGATGGTGGTGCCCGTTTTCTTGCCCCGGTCGGTGGGTTCTTTTTTCATCTCGCCCACGGGCTCGCCCTTTTCAAAGTGGAGGGAGTACTTAAACCCGTCGCGCCAGACGGTGGCGTCCATGTATTCCGAGGAATATTGGGTGGCGCAGGTGCCCAGGCCGTTGGTACCCAGCGAGCTGGAGTAGTTGCCCCCGGCGTTGTTGGAATACTTGGAGCCGGCATACATCTCGCAGAAGATCAGCTTCCAGTTGTAGGTCTGCTCCTTCTCGTTCCAATCCACCGGACAGCCGCGGCCGTTATCCTCCACCTGGAAGGAGCCGTCCTCATAACGGGTGAGGGTGATCTGTTTGCCATAACCCTCCCGCGCCTCGTCGATGGAGTTGGTCAAAATCTCGAACACCGCGTGGGTGCAGCCCTCCAGCCCGTCCGAGCCGAAGATGACCGCCGGACGCAGACGCACACGGTCAGCGCCCTTGAGTGCGGTGATGGATTCGTTGTCATAAACGGTTTTTTTCTGTGCCATAGCCCGATTACCTCACTTGCAGGAAGGTGATAAAAATACAGGATAATGATACCATATTTTGTGTGTAAAAGTCAAGAAAATGCGTATATGTTGCAATTTGGACAAGAGAAAACCCGCTCTGCAGCGCAGAGCGGGTTTTTGAGTACAGGGGGATCAGAAATACTTCTTGATGCCTTCGGAGGCGAGGGAGGCGTCGTCGCTGATGGTGACGGTGAACTTGATGCTGTTCTTCTCGGAGAAGGCGTTGAGCCAGTCCAGGAAGTTCTCGGTCTCCAGGTTGCAGTCGCCGCCGGCGATCTTGGTGACGCTGTCAATGAAGATATGGGTGATGTCGTAATTGCCGGCGTACAGGCCGCTGACAAAGCCCTTCAGGGCGTCGTAGCTGGCGATGTCGTACTGGCCGGCCTCTACCAGGCGGATCTGGTAATGGATATCAAAAGTGAGCTTTTCGCCTTTTTCAATACAGACGACATTGCCGTGCTCGGTCTGGACGGCAGAGTTGATAAGGTCGATCATCTGCTTCGTCTTGCCGGAGCCCTTCTTGCCCATGATTACTCTGACCATGTGTATCACTCCTTACGATAGTAAACTGGTTGGGGGTATTCCCCGTTCCATGGTAATACTTTACCATATCACAGCGAAAGTTTCAACTGTGTAGCGGTAAAAATTTTGCAAACCGTTACAGACGAGACTCCAGCTCCGCCTTGCGGTCCTCGTAGCCGGGCTTGCCCAGCAGGGCGAACATATTTTTCTTGTAGGCCTCCACGCCGGGCTGGTCGAAGGGGTTGACCTGCAGCAGGTAGCCGGACAGGCCGCACACATACTCGAAGAAGTAGATCATCCAGCCCACCGCGTCGGGACGGATGGCGGGCAGGGTGAGGATGAGGTTGGGCACGCCGCCGTCCACATGGGCCAGCACAGTGCCGCGCAGCGCCTGTTCGTTGACGAAGGCAAGGCTCTTGCCGGCCAGGAAATTCAGCCCGTCCACATTGTCCGGGTCGGTGGGGATGAGCAGCTTGCCCTGGGGCTGTTCAAAGCGGATGACCGTCTCAAACAGAGTGCGGTGTCCGTCCTGAATATACTGACCCATGGAGTGCAGGTCGGCGGAGAATTCCACGCTGGCGGGGAACAGGCCCTTGCCGTCCTTGCCCTCGCTCTCGCCGTAGAGCTGCTTCCACCACTCGGAGAAGAAGCGGAATCGGGGCTCGTAGCAGGCCTGGATCTCGATGCGCTTGCCGCTTTCGTACAGGGCGTGACGGGCGGCAGCGTACTGCCAGGCCACATTGTCCTCCCCGGGGACGGCCAGCGCCTGCATGGCCTGGGCTGCGCCGGACATGAGCGCGTCGATGTCCACCCCGGCCACCGCGATGGGCAGCAGACCCACGGCGGTGAGTACGGAATAGCGTCCGCCGATGTCGTCGGGGACCACGAAGGTTTCATAGCCCTCCCGGTCGGCCAGCTGCTTGAGCGCGCCGCGGGCCTTGTCGGTGGTGGCGTAGATGCGCTTGGCGGCCGCCCGCTTGCCGTACTTGGCCTCCAGCAGACCCTTGAAGATACGGAAGGCCACCGCAGGTTCGGTGGTCGTGCCGGACTTGGAGATGACATTGACGGAGAAGTCCCGCTCGCCAATCAGGGCAATGGCCTCCAGCATGGCGTCGGTGGACAGGCCGTTGCCCACGAACACCACATCGGGGGTGGACTTTTTGACCAGATTGTAGTTATTGGAGCACAGCAGCTCGATCACCGCACGGGCGCCCAGATAGGAGCCGCCGATGCCGATGACCACCAGCACCTGAGAATCGGTCTGAATCTTCTTGGCTGCGCCCTTGATCCGGTCAAACTCCTTGCGGTCGTAGTTGGTGGGCAGCTTGACCCAGCCGGTGAAGTCGCCGCCGGCGCCGGAGCCGGTGTGCAGCTTGTCCGCCGCGTCGGTCAGCGCAGCCTGACGGGAGGCAAGGAAATTGCCGGGAAGAAACGCGCGAGCGTTGGAAAGGTCGAGTTGCAGCATGATAAACTCTCCTTAAAATAAAGTTGATAAGGTTATTATAAACGAAGGCCGGGGAAAATGGTAGGGGGATCGGGGGAAAAGGAAAAAGTTTTTCTTTCTGCAAAAAAAGCTTGACAAAGAGTGAAGGAGCGGCTATAATGACCTATGCTGCTCGGACGATTAGCTCAGCTGGTAGAGCATCCGCTTGACGTGCGGGAGGTCACAGGTTCAAGTCCTGTATCGTCCACCAGTTAAAAACCCTGTAACCATCACGGTTACAGGGGTTTTGCTTTTGTCTGGCAGAGTAGGGGAACGAGAGGGCGGTTTTATGCACAACGAGCTGACACAGCAGGACATTCGCATGATGCAGCAGGAGCTGGACGAGCGCCGCATCCACCTGCGTCCCAAGCTGCTGGAGGAGGTCAAGGTGGCCCGCGGCTTCGGTGACCTGAGCGAAAATTTTGAATACAAGGCGGCCAAGCGGGAGAAAAACCGCAACGAAAGCCGCATCCGCTATCTGGAGCGCATGATCAAGACCGCCGTGGTGGTGTCCGACGACTCGGAGGAGGGCAAGGTCGGCCTGTTTGACCGGGTCACCGTCTGGGTGGAGGAGGACGAGGAGGAGCAGACCTACCGCATCGTCACCACCGTGCGGCAGGATGTGCTGGACAACCGGGTAAGTAATCAGTCCCCCTTCGGCAAGGCGATGCTGGGCAAGGCGGTGGGCGAGCGGGTGTACATTCCCGTCAACGACGGCTACGGCTACTATGTGGTTATCCGCGCCATTGAAAAGGGACAGGATGACGGGTCGATCCCCATCAACGAATTTTAAGGACAATGGAATAGAACAAAGCCCCCCGCTCCAAAGGAGCGGGGGGCTTTTAATCAGTTGAACTTGTAAATTTTCCGCGTCAGGCGATAAATGGCCAGGGACAGCTTACGCCCGGGTGCGGTGGGCAGGTTGGTCAGTGCAGGGATGGAGAAATAGCGCATACGGGTATACAGCTTGTTGTCCACGGTGCGGATGTCCTCCCACAGCTTGGCGCGTTTGGCCAGCGCCTCGGGGCTGCCGTCCATAGTCAGGAAGATAGAGGAGATGGCCACCATAATGGCCAGATAGTTGAACATATAGCGCCCCAGGTTTTTGCTCTTGGCGGACACGGCATTCAGGTCGTGGGAGCGAAGCATATAGTAGTTGACGCGCAGCTGCTGATCCACCCGTCCCAGCATGACCGTTTCGTTGACCGACTGGTCGGCCCGGCCGATGAAGTAGCGGTACAGATCCACATCCAGATAGTACATATTGCGAACATAGGGCAGGGGATGATAGACGAAGATGTTGTCCACATAGAAGGTGTGCTTGGGCAGCTCCAGACCGCAGTCGCGCAGCAGCTGGGTGCGGTAGATGACGCTGTGCATGAGCAGATATTGACCGGGGCGGAAGGGATGGATGCTCTCCCAGCCAAACATGCGGCCCACCGGGAACACATTGCGGTAATGGGCCACGCGCTGGGTGTTGTCCTCCATATGCTCGTAGACATAGTTGCAGATGAGCATATCCACCGGCTTTTCGTCCCGGGTGAATTGGCGCAGTTTGTCCAGCGCCTTGTGCAGGGCGTCCACATCCACCCAGTCGTCGGAGTCCACCACCTTGTAGTAGATGCCCCGGGCGTTGCGGATGCCCTGATTGACCCCCTCGCCGTGGCCGCCGTTTTCCTGATGGATGGCGCGCACGATGTCAGGGTACTGCCGGGCGTAGCGGTCGCAGATGGCAGGGGTATCATCTTTGGTAGAGCCGTCGTCCACCAGAATGATCTCGATGTCATCGCCGCCCTGCAGCAGGGTGTCCACGCAATGCTCCATATAGGCGGCGGAGTTGTAGCAGGGAACGGCAAAGGTAATGAGCTTGTCCATAGCGGTTTCCTTTCTCATACCAGTTTGTCGGCCAGGGCCAGCGCCTGGGCGACGATCGCGTCCATATTGTAGTATTTGTATTCCGCCAGACGGCCCAGCAGGTGCAGGTTTTCATAGCCCTCGGCAAGGGTCTTGTACTGCTGGTACAGGGCGTTGTTTGACTGGTTGATGATGGCGTAATAGGGGGTCTCGCCCGGCTGGCCGGTATAGGCGTAGGAATATTCCCGGACGGTGGTGGTCTTGCCGGGCAGGGACTGGCCGGTCATGTGCTTGAACTCGGTGATGCGGGTATAGTCCTCGTCCACGGTGTAGTTGACCGTACCGTGGGTCTGAACAAAGTCGGCGTCGTGGGTTTGGAACGCAAAGCGCAAACCCCGGTAGGGCAGGCGGCCGAAGCGGAAGGCAAACAGTTCGTCCACCGCGCCGGTGTAGATGACCGCTCCGGCAAAGACCGCGCCGTCCAGCATCACCTGTCCCTGGGTCAGCTCCATGCGCGCCCGGGCATCTGTGCCGGTGAGGACGGTGATGTTGGGGTGGTCCAGCATCCGCTCAAAGATGGGGGTGTAGCCCTCCAGCGGCATACCCTGCCACCGGTCCTGAAAATATCGGTCGTCCCGGGACAGGAACACGGGCACGCGGGCGGTGGTGTTGGGGTCGATCTGCTCGGGAGTCTGACCCCACTGTTTCATAGTATAGTGAACAAAAACATGTTCGTATACATAGTCGGCCACCTGACGGATCTCCGGATCCTCGCTCTGGCGCAGTTCCAGAATGGTGACCTTCGTTTCCGCACCGTATGCGTCCATCAGCTTTTTGCCCAGCGCCGCGCCACGCTCGGCACCGTAAGCCGTCTCCAGACTGGTCAGGTTGAAGGGGACGGGCATCTGTACCCGTCCCGGTTGCCCGGGGATATTGGCCACCACCCGGTGTTCATAATCCAGCCATTGGGTGAAGCGGGAAAGATAGTCAAACACCCGCTGGTCATTGGTGTGAAAGATATGGGGCCCGTACTGATGGATCAGTACACCGGCCGCGTCAAGGCAGTCGTAGGCGTTGCCGCCCACATGGCTGCGCCGCTCCAGCACCAGCACCCGTTTTCCGCCTCGCTCGGCCAGCTCCCGGGCGCAAACCGCCCCGGCAAAGCCCGCGCCGATGACCAGAGCATCAAATTGTTTATTCAATCAGGATACACACCTTTTCTGTGTTTTATCGGTATGGATATGCCAAAAATATCCAGCTCTTTTATTATAACATATTTTTCGGCGGAAAGGAATATGGGCAGCGCTTAATTTTCCGTGTGCGGAGGGGACTTGCCCCCTGTGCGGAATATTTTTCCGCCCGGAGCATAAGCTTGGAAAAACGGACAAGGGGGTGTGCTTATGAAACGGGCGGCCGGGGCGGCGCTGGTGATGTTGGTGGCGCAGTTTTTGTTGTGCATACTGTTTTTGAAGGGGGGGACGCCGGGCCGGCCGGGGGAGAACATCTCCCATTCCGCTGCGGCGGGGGACGCACAGCGGCAGGTGCGGCTGCTGCTGGAGGACGAGCAGGTGCAGACCCTGTCCCTGAGCGACTACCTGTGGGGAGTGGTGGCGGCGGAGATGCCTGCCTCCTTTGAGGTACAGGCGTTGTGCGCCCAGGCGGTGGCCGCCCGCACTTACTGGGCGCGGCTGCTGGAGGGCAGCAAGCACGAAAATGCGGACATCTGCGCCCGTTCCTCCTGCTGTCAGGCCTATATTTCGAAAGAACAAGCGCGGGAAAACTGGGGCGACCGGGCGGCAGAGTACGAAGAGCGCATTACCTCCGCCGTGGAACAGACGGACAGCCTGGTCGTCACCAGCCAGGGGCGGCCTATTCAGGCGCTGTTCTTCTCCAGCGCACCGGGCAGCACCGTGGATGCACAGGCTGTGTGGGGGCGTGCGGTGCCCTATCTGGTCAGCGTGGACAGCCCGGAGGGGGAGGAAGTGCCCAACTACCGCTCCCAGGTGCGCCTGACAACCCAGGAGTTTTGCGCGCTGGCGCGGCAGGCGTGGCCGCAGGCCGACCTGTCCGGGCCGGTGTCCGGCTGGCTGAGTGACTTTGTGTGGGAGCCCTCCGGAACGGTGAATACGGTGAAGGTGGGCGGCGTGACGGTGAAGGGGGGCGAGGTGCGAACGCTGCTGGGTCTGCGCTCGGCCTGCTTCGGCGTGAGTGTCAGCGGGGAGGAGATGACCTTCCATGTGACGGGCTACGGCCACGGGGTCGGTATGAGCCAGTACGGGGCC
>JAGBTC010000184.1 GCA_017631545.1 Oscillospiraceae bacterium | reverse complement strand
AGCGGAAAGGGGGTGTCCAACCGCTCGGCAAGATATTCCTCCACATCGCCGGCGGTGCGAACCCCGTCCACATCCATCTCCGCCACCCGTCGGCACACCCGCTCCACCACCGTCGGATCGGCTACCCCTTCCAGCCAGAGCACATCCACCGGGGTCAGCGTCTGCCTGCCTACGATGTGTTCCGCAATCCGCAGTTCGGGCGCACGCAGACGACGGCGCACCATGGCGGTGTTGGTACGCACGGTCTCCACGAAGGAGTCCCGTGCCCCTTTGACCGAGGGCTCGTTTTCCGGCTGGCCCACAGAGCGCTTTTCCTCCGTGCCGGTGAAATAGGACAAAACCGTGTCCCGACCGGGGAAAAAGATCAGGGTAAAGCCCGCGATCAGATCGGCGGCCGCCTGATCGGTGGTGGTGCGCTCGGCAGCGGTGAGGTTGTACAGCGCGCCGCAGCGCATCATTTCAAACATCTCCTCCGGCGCAACGCGCTTGAGCCCATCGTCCTGAGCAAGAGGGCGCAGGATGTAGTCGCTCACCCGTTCGTTTCGCACCACGCCCTCCAGATAGCACACCGTCAGCCGCCGGTCGGGGTCACCGCCCACCTGCAGCGGACGGGTCTTGAAGTCCACGCAGTACCGGAACACCTCGCCCAACCCCTCCACCGTCAGCGGCTGGGTCAGCCGGGGCTCCCTTCGGGGATGGGGATGCCCTGCATCCCGGTCAAAAAACCCCACACACACCACCTCTTTCCTCTTAATTGTGCCGCGGTGGGCAAAAAATATACCGGAGCGGCTGCTCCGGTATACATTCCTTATATATATTTATTATTCCTCTCTCAGCGTTTCAAAAAACGCCTGCAGCTGGGCAGCACACTCCTCCTCCAGCAAATGCCCGTACAGGCGCGGCTTATGATTAAACCGCTCCTCGAACAAATTCAGCACCGAGCCGCAGGCCCCTGCCTTGTCGTCTTTGGCGCCGTAGCGCACCGTATGGATACGGGAATTGATGATCCCCCCGGCGCACATGGGGCAGGGCTCCAGCGTTACATACAGGGTGCAATCGTGCAGCCGCCAAGACCCCAGCTTTTCACAGGCGTCCCGAATGGCCTCCAGCTCTGCGTGGGCGGTGGCGTCGCCATGTTCCTCTCTGCGATTGCGTCCCTCGCCCACGATCTGTCCGTCCTTGACAATGACACAGCCTACGGGCACATCGCCCACCTCGGCCGCCTGTGCGGCCAGCTCCAGCGCCCGGCGCATATACGCGTTGTGATCCATACTCCCACCTCGTTTCTCTCCTACAGTTTACCCTATCCGAAGCCGTCCTTCAAGTGCTTTTACATTGCAAAGCCCCCATTCTTTGTGTATAATAGGTATGCTATATAACAATGGTAAGGAGGGCTTTGCGTGCCAAAGAAGTTGACCGCCTTGTTCCTGTTGCTTTGTTTCCTGTGTGCCGGCTGCACCCAAACCGCCGCCCAACCGCAGTCCGGCGCACCCCTGCTGCCCGACACGGGGATGGAGTTCCCTGCCACATTCACCTTCTCCAGCGGTGCAGGCGCCTGGGCAACCAATCTTACCCTCAACGCCAACGGCACCTTCCAGGGCGACTACCACGACTCCGAAATGGGTCTGACCGATGAGGGCTACCCCAACGGCACTGTCTATATTTGCACCTTCCACGGGCAGTTCACCGACGCTCAGCCCATCGACGAGTACAGTTACCGCCTGACACTGAGCAGCCTGACCGCAGACGGGCGTCCTGAACAGGAGATCCGGGACGGGATCCTCTATGCCGCCGCCGGCCCCCACGGGCTCACCTGCCGGGAGCCGTACAGCAGCGCCCTGGCCCGGGACTTTGTCCTCTATACCCCCGACACCCCCATCGCCGGTCTTAACGAGGAGTTTTTGAGCTGGTGGCCGGGCCACTTTGAGGCAGACCCACCCGAAATCCTGGACTGCTACGCCCTGTGGAACACAGACTCGAACACCGGCTTTTTTACCTTGCCCCGATCCATGATGAACTGACGGAGGCTCTGTTATGAAAAAAACCATGTCCCTGTGGCTGAAAATCCTGCTCT
>JAGBTC010000183.1 GCA_017631545.1 Oscillospiraceae bacterium | reverse complement strand
CTGGCCACCAACTATCCCCAGGCTCTGCTCAAGGCCTTCAAGGGCTCCGGTCTGAAGGCGCCCAAGCGCGGCGGCCGCATCATCATCACCGTCAAGGACGAGGACAAGCGCGAGATCGTGTCCATCGCCCGGGGCTTTGAGGAGATGGGCATCGAGCTGTACGCCACCTCGGGCACCTGCGATGTGCTGACCGAGGCCGGCATCGACTGCAAGCGCGTCAACCGCGTGTCTCAGGCGCACCCCAACATTCTGGACATGATCGCCTCCGGCACGGTGGATCTGATCATCAATACCCCCACCAAGGGCCGCAAGCACGATACCGACGGCTTCAAGATCCGCCGCTCCGCCGTGGAGCACTCTGTGGGCTGTGTCACCGCCATCGATACCGCCCGCGCTCTGCTGACCGTGCGCCAGCAAAGCCGCAGTGAGGATCTCACCCCCATCGACATCACCCAGATCTGATTTTGACAAAACCGCCCGGAAGTCACAGGCTTCCGGGCGGTTTTTCTTGCGTGCAGGCGGTGGAGGCGGTATACTGTTAAAAACAGGGGAGGGAAGAGGATGAAGGAATTGAAGATCGCACTGCTTCAGCTGATGCCGGGCGCAGACTGGGAGGAAAATCTCCGCATCGGGCAGGATGCCTGCCGCACCGCAAGGCAGATGGGGGCGGATATTGCCCTGTTTCCCGAAATGTGGAGCTGCGGCTATACCATTCCCGAGCAGCTGCAGCAGCTTCGCGGGCTGGCCGTTCCGGCGGACGGGGCGTTTGTGCGCGCCTTTGCCCGGCTGGCGGCTGAGTTGGAGATGGCCATTGGCATCACCTTTCTGGAGCAGTACGAGCCCCTTCCGCGCAACAGCTTTTGCCTGTTCGACCGCCACGGCAGGCAGGTGCTGCACTATGCAAAGGTGCATACCTGCGATTTTGGCGACGAGTGCCGGCTGAGCCGGGGTGACGGTTTTTCGGTCGCCTTGCTGGATGTGGGGGAGGATACGGTACAGGTGGGGGCGATGATCTGCTATGACCGGGAGTTTCCCGAAAGTGCCCGGGTGCTGATGCTGCAGGGTGCAGAGCTGATTTTAACGCCCAATGCCTGCCCCATGGAGATCAACCGCCTGAGCCAGCTGCGAGGTCGAGCCTATGAAAATATGCTGGCCATCGCTACCTGCAACTACCCCACGGGCAAACCCGACTGCAACGGACACTCCACCCTCTTTGACGGGGTGGCCTATCTGCCCGAGCTGTCCGGTTCCCGGGACACCTGTGTTCTGGAGGCAGGGGACGAGCCGGGGATTTATCTTGCCGTGCTGGAACTGGAGCAGCTGCGCGCCTATCGGGCGCAGGAGGTACACGGCAACGCCTACCGCCGCCCGGAGCATTATGAACCGCTCACCCAGCAGATCATTCGTGCGCCCTTTGTCCGCGCCGACCGCAAAGCGTGAAAAAAGCAGCCCCGTTCTCCACCGAGAGAACGGGGCTGCTTTTTGTTTGCGGCGATCAGCCGAAGATCATCTTGCCGAAAAACTCGGGCTTGTGGAAGTCCAGAGGCTGGCAGTCCAGCGGCGCCCAGCTCAGCCAGTGGGGGAGCTTGGTCAGGCTGCCGCACTTGTAGCAGTTGGCGCGCAGGATGTCGCCCGACTTGGGGGCAAAGGTGGGGAAGACCAGCCGCAGCAGCTGGTAGGAGAGGGAGTAGGACACCTCCCAGCCGCCGTCGATCAGAGCAGGCTTGGTGACAAAGGGGATCTGTTCGCCCTCGGGGAGCAGGCGCAGCAGCTTGTGCCGGTTCTCACCCACGCCCAGATAGAACGCGCCGCCGCAGGTGGTTTCCAGATTGATGTAGCGGGGGTCGCCCTCAATGGGGGAGAAGAAGAACTCCAGACAGCTGTCCTCCCATGTGTTGGCCAGCGGGCCGAACTCCTCCACGCGGATATTCTCCTCCTTGGCCCACAGATGGACGAACAGCTGCTCGTCGTCATAGGCGATCTGCGCCCACGCCTGTACCGGCGTGGTGCCCGTCTTGTATACATACTCCATGGAAAGGGAGGGGATAGCCGACCAGTCGGGGGTGCCGTCCACCCGGGTGATGACATATTCGTTCATGGTGATTCTCCTTTATATATAATGTTTACAAAAAATGCGCCGGAGCAGGGGAGTGGCGTTTTTTCCATTTTACCACAAATCGGCAAAAAAGAAAATATGCCCGAGGAAATAAGAACGCCCAAAGCATAGAATTTTTCATATACTTATATTGACAAATTAGTATACAAGAAGTTAAGAAATTAACGAAAAACCGATTGAGAAATGGTACGGGCTATGCTATAATGTGTACAAGCGAAAAAATGTCGTTTTATCTGCCGCGCTCAGCCCTGTGGGGGGTGGGGCGGCAAATCAGCAAAAAGGAGAGAAAACGAATGGGAACCGGAAATTCCATGGCGCGTGTGGAAGAGATCATCGACTCCTACGGCGCCCAGCGCAGCAACCTGATTGCGATCATGCAGGATGTTCAGGCGGAGTACAAGTACCTCAGTGTGCCCGTGCTGGAGCTGATCGCCGAGAAGCTGAATATCGGCGTGGCCAAGGTGTACAGCGTGGCCACCTTCTACGAGAACTTCTCGCTGGAGGCCAAGGG
>JAGBTC010000182.1 GCA_017631545.1 Oscillospiraceae bacterium | reverse complement strand
ATGCCTGTACCAGTGCTCCGCCGCGGGAAAGAGGGGAGCCGGACGGTACGCAATCATAACAAAAACGCTGCCGTAATCGTTGAGATTACGGCAGCGTTTTTATATGCAGAGGGATGGATCAGAAGAACAGACCCCAGGCCAGGAAGCCCAGGCAGGCAACGACGCCGGTGAAGATGGTGATAACAACCAGATAACCCATGATGTCGCGAGCCTTCAGACCGGCCACACCCAGAGCAGGCAGAGCCCAGAACGGCTGGATCATGTTGGTCCACTGGTCGCCCCAGGCGATAGCCATGGCGCTGCGGCCGTACTCGATGGCCATATCGGTTGCAGCAGGCATGACAATGGGAGCCTGAACCGCCCACTGGCCGCCGCCGGAGGGAACGAAGAAGTTGATGATACCGGCAGACAGGAAGGTCAGCACGGGGAAGGTGGTGCCATTGGAAATGTTGGTGAAGAAGTTGGCGATGATGCCGGCCAGGGAAACACCGGTCTCGGGGTTGGTGGCAACCATCAGACCCATGATACCGGCGTACCAGGGGAACTGCAGCAGGATGCCGGCAGCACCGGCAGCGGCGTCACCGATGGCGTCGACATAGCGGCGCAGATCACCGTGCAGCAGCAGGCCGATGAACATGAAGATCATGTTGACGATGTTCAGGTCCAGGTTGAAGCCCTTGGTGGCGAAATAATACACGATGTAAGCCAGACCCAGCACCATAGTGATGGCCCACAGGATGCGGCTATGCTCCAGCTTCTCAGCGGGAGTGTCAATGGAATAAGTACGCTCTTCCTCGTCCACCAGAACGGCAGGATCCACCAGCTTGGCATGCTCCTTGGTGGGATGCATGGCGTAGTTGATGAAGGGCATGACCAGCAGAACGATGCCCACCATCACCAGGTTCATGGGGTGGAAAATGGTTTCGGAGTTGGCAGCGAAATAGGTCTCACCCAGGATCTGGGTGCCGCCCTCGGCGCCCATCTGCAGGGGGATGGAGCCGGACAGACCGGCGTGCCAGATGACGAAGCCGGAGTATGCGGAAGCGATCAGCAGGGGATAGTCAACATCGCGGACGCGGCGAGCGACTTCCTTGGCCAGCAGAGCGCCGGCAATCAGGCCAAAGCCCCAGTTCAGCCAGCAGGCGAGGGTGGAAACAAAGGTAACAATGAGAATGGCACTCTTCTTGTCCTTAGCCAGGGAAGCAATCGCGCCCAGACCCTTCTTACAGGCAGGGGCGGAAGCCATTGCCGAGCCCAGCACCAGCACCAGGGCCATCTGCATGGAGAAGGACAGCAGGCCCCAGAAGCCTTTGGCATTACCCCAGGCGTTGACCAGTTCCAGAGGGCCCAGACCGGTACCGATCATGGAACCGATAAAGGTGACGATGGTCAGGATGATTGCGAACAGAAAGGGATCGGGCAGCCAGCGATTCATAACATGAACGCAGCCATTGGTAAAGCGCTTGAACATGACATTTCCTCCTTGTATTTTGTTGAAAACGAGATCCATTATATGCCGAATACGGCGCTTTCTTCCGTACTCGATCAAACCGAAGCGCCGACGCTTGATGGCGCGATCGGTAAAATGGCAGGTTTGCGTTTGAAACCGGCGTTGTGACCAAAAGACACAAAATCATCCATATTATACTACTAAATAAACAAAAAGCAAGATGATCGCCGGAAATTTGGAGAAGTATACAAGTTGGGGGGTGCTGTATTGTGCAAGCCGCAGTCTTAGCCGCGGTGGGGGAGGAATACGCCGGGGCAGGTTCCGGTGAGGCGTCCGTTTTGATACACGGTCTGGCCGGCCACGATGACCCGTTCGATGCCCTCGGAGAGCGCCAGACCGTTTTGATAGGTGGCGTGATCCCGAATCTCGTCGGGGCGGAACAGCAGCAGGTCGGCATCCATGCCGTCGGCGATGACGCCCTTGGTAGCCAGACCAAAACGCTGGGCGGTCAGGCCGGTCATTTTGTGGATCATCTGCTCCAGCGTCAGCAGCCCCTTGTCACGCACGAAGTAGCGGATGGCCTTGGTGAAGGTGCCAAAGCCTCTGGGGTGACTGGGGATGTTCAGAGCGCGCACCACGCCGTCGCTGCCGATGACGGTGTTTTCGTCGCAGACAATGCGCTGGAGATCTTCCTCGCTCATGGTGAAGTAGATGGCCTTGGCTGCACCGCCGTTGTTCGTCATCAGATCGAAATAAGCATCAAAGGGATCTGCGTTGATTTCCGCGGCGTAGTCCAGCACCGTTTTATTGACCGCAGCAGGGGTCTTGGGTGCGACGGTGACCAGTATGCCGCCCCAACCGCCGCAATGGCGCAGGCGGCTGTCCATGCCGCTCATGCGGGGCTTGAGCTGGGCGCGTACGGCCGGGTCGGCCAGCAGCTGATACATCTTGTCCGGTCCGTGGGAGAAGAAGTCCGAAGGCAGACAGGCATTCAGTCCGGTAGAGGAGGCGGTGTAGGGGTACGCGTCCAGAGTGACATCCACGCCCCGTGCCCGGGCCTCATGGATCAGTTCCAGTGTCTGGACGGAACGGCCCCAGTTATCCCTGCCGGCGATCTTGTGGTGCGAGATGTTCAGCTTACAGCCGGCGCGTTCAGCCACGCGGATGGCCTCGCGCACGCTTTCAACCACTTCGTTGGCCTCGCTGCGCATATGGGTGGCGTAGGTGCCGCCGTACTCAGCAACTACCTTGCACAGCTCCACCAGCTCATCCTCGTTGGCATAGCAGCTGGGGGCGTAGATCAAACCGGAACTCATGCCCATGGCTCCATGCTCCATGGCTTCACGGACCATGCCCTTCATCGATTCCAGTTCCTCAGCAGTGGGCGTGCGAAGGGCAAAGCCCATAACGGAAATACGCACAGAACCGTGGCCGATGTACAGGGCGATGTTGGCCGTTTTAGGCTGGGCATTTACCCACGGGAGATAGTGTTCCAGACAGGTGCGCTCTTGCGCGTCGTGGATATCACGGCCGAGTTTTTTGAGCAGCATATCCCGCTTTTCCGGGTCGGTGGAGAAGGGGTAGTAGGTGGTGCCGCACAGACCGGCCAGCTCGGTGGTGACACCCTGACTGGTCTTGCACAGCTGACCGGCCTCAGTGCCCAGAATGGAGTCACCGTGGGAGTGCGCGTCAATAAAGCCGGGGCACAGAGTAAGACCGGCGGCATCGATGACCTCGGTGGCCTCGCCCTCGGGGTTCATGACCAGCTTGCCGTCCTTCACCGCAACATCGGCGCAGAAAGCGGGAGCGCCGGTGCCGTCAATGACCTGTGCGCCGCGAATGAGAATATCGTACATATAAAACACCCTTTCCTGTGTAAATGCATCATGGTTATGATACTCTTTTTGATATGGTATTTCAAGTATATTATCCATAAAAAAACAATCTTCATCGCGATTGCGGGAAGGAAAGGAGGGCTCTTGCCAAATGGGGCGAAATGAGGTATTCTATGGGGGAAATTACCGTCTGCGAATGCAGAGGCAAGGAGGCAATTATGACCATTGAATATCGGCCCAAGGGCACTTGCTCGCGTAAAATGACCGTGGACATCGACGAGGGCATCATTCGCAGCGTGCACATCGAAGGGGGCTGCAGCGGCAATTTGCAGGGTATCTCCCGTCTGGTGGAGGGCATGGCCGTGGATGAGGCCATCCGCCGCATGGAGGGGATTCGCTGCGGCTTTAAGTCCACCTCTTGTCCCGACCAACTGGCGCAGGCGCTGCGGCAGTATCACGAATAAGCTCCTGTGGGCGCGGCAAATTGCCGCGCCCGCGGTTTTTTGAAAGTTGACATAATCTTTGGCGTGCGGAGGAATGTTCTGCAAGGTGGCGTAGGAACTCCTGCATATTACAGATGAAAACAGATTGATTTCACAATGAAATGAAAACGATAGAAAGATAACCTTCATTACCGAAAGAAAAATAGAAAAAATAAGTTGACATAAGTTAAAAACGGGTGTATACTTAGTCCCATCCAAACGGAAAGGAGGTAAAGGCATGACCAACACCAGCAAAATCCGGAGCATGATCCGGGAAAAGGGCGACATCGATGAGCTGATCTTTGCAGGACAGGGCATCGACAACGGCCAGACGCAGATCCACAGCGAACGCTGAAAAGGAGGAAACGCAATGCCAGGT
>JAGBTC010000181.1 GCA_017631545.1 Oscillospiraceae bacterium | reverse complement strand
AGCGCGGCGCTGGGCATGATGACCGGCTGCGCGGAAAAGATCCTCGCTGTGCGTTACCGCCGACGGGCAGGGGAGGGCTGGCAGGGCGGCCCCATGTACTATCTTGCCCAGGGGCGGCACAGCCCCTTTCTGGCCGACTGGTTCGCCCTTGCCTGTGTGGGCGGAGCGCTGTGCGGCGGCTGTCTGGTGCAGACCAACGCCATGGCACACACGGTAAACGGTGCGCTGGGCTGGCCGCCCCTTGCGGTGGGCGTGGGGACGGCGGTACTGGTGGGCTTGGGACTGCGGGGTGGACTTGGGCGTATTGCCCGCATCAGCGAGTATCTTGTGCCGCTGATGGCCGCGCTGTTTCTGGGCGCGGGACTTGTGGTGCTGTGGGTACGAAGGGCGTATTTGCCGGCGGCACTTCGGCTGATCATCACCGAGGCCTTTCGACCCCGGGCGGCGGCCGGGGGCTGGTGTATGACCACCGCCCTGCGCTACGGGGTGGCACGGGGGGTGTTTACCAACGAGGCAGGGATGGGCTCCTCCGCCCTTGCCCATGCCAACAGCCGTGCCAAATGGCCGGGAGAGCAGGGGATGTGGGGGATGCTGGAGGTGTTTGTGGCCACGCTGCTCATCTGCTCAGTCACCGCGCTGGTCATTCTCACTGCCGGGGTGTTCGACCCCACGGTAGGTGGCGCGCAGACAGCGCCGGTGTTGCTGGCGTCACAGAGCTTTTCCGCCGTGTTGGGGGGTGCGGGCGCGTGGGTGGTGGATGTGTGTGTGCTGCTGTTTGCATTTTCCTCCCTGTTGGGCTGGAGCTATTATGGACAAAGCGCGGCACAGTGGCTGTTCGGCCCGTGGGCGGCAGGCAGACTGTGGCCGGTGTGCTTTCTGACGGTAGCGGTGCTGGGCAGCGTGACGCCTACCGAACAGGCGTGGCAGCTGGTAGACCTGTTCACCGCGCTGATGGCGCTGCCCAATCTGGGCGCGCTGCTGGTGCTGTCCCCTCAGGTGGTGAGGGAACTGAATGACTATCTGGCGCAAAAGGGCCGCAGCGCACGCCTGTAAGGGCGCGCGCTGCGGTCTTATACTTGCGAAGCAGGGGAAAGTCTGGTATAATTTGAAAAAACCTACATCATTCGGGAGGAACGAACAATGGATCATTTGCTTGGACTGCACTTTACCTCTGTCTGGTGGGCGCTGCTGTACCTGATCATCCTGTGCGTGGCGGCCACGGTGCTGGATCGGATCATCGGAAGGTTGGTGGGCAAGGCGCTCACGGGGATGCCGGCCAAGATCGTGTGTTTCCTGCTGATGAGCGTGACCTGCGCCGGCGTGCTGCTGGGCGCGGACGCGCTGATGGATGGCGTGTGGCAGGATTGGTGGAGTCTGGCGGCTCTTGCCATTGCCGCCGCGGTGCTGATGGTGCTGCCCGCGCAGGCGAGCGGCGAAGATGTGAGCGAATAAAGCATTCCGGCCAAATTTGCAATCTGGAGTGAATCTTTCATGCGTGCGGATATTATGAAGAAACTGGCCAAGCCCATGCTCTTTGCGGCGGCCATTATCTGGGGCACCTCATTTTTTATCATGAAGAACACGCTGGACGTGATGCCCGTGTTCTCCCTGCTGGCGGTGCGCTTTACCGCCGGTGCGGCGCTGCTGGGCGTGGTGTGCTGGAACAAGTGGAAGCAGGTGACGGCCGATTACCTGTGGCGGGGAGCGGTCATCGGCGCGTTTTTATTTCTGGCCTACACCATCCAGACCTTTGGGCTGGAGCGCACCACCCCGTCTAAAAATGCCTTTCTTACCGCGGTCTACTGCGTGATGGTGCCCTTTCTCTACTGGGCAGTGATGCACCGCCGCCCTGACCGGTGGAACATTCTGGCTGCACTGCTGTGCGTCACCGGCGTGGGGCTGGTGTCCCTCAACGGCGATCTGTCTGTCAATGTGGGCGATGTACTTACGCTGGTCGCGGCCGGGTTTTACGCCGCCCACATCGTGGCGGTGGAAAAGACCTCGCAGGGCAAAGACATCTACCTGCTCACTGTATTCCAGTTTGCCTTTGCCGCCCTGTATGCGTGGGTGGGAACGGCGCTGTGGGAGCAGTTCCCGGTGCAGGCGATTCAAGACCCGGCCGTATTCCTGCCCCTGGGCTACCTGTGCGTGATGGCCACCACGGTGGCTCTGCTGTTCCAGAATGTGGGACAGATCTGGTCTGACCCCGCCTCCGCGTCCATCATTCTTTCGCTGGAATCGGTGTTCGGGGTGTTCTTCTCCGTGCTGTGCTACGGGGACAAGGTGACCCTGCCCATGGGGTTGGGCTTTGTGTTCATTTTTGTTGCCGTGGTCTGTTCGGAGACCAAATTCTCCTTCCTGCGTACAAAAGCAAAATAACGATCAAAATAAAGCAGAAACCACCGCCTAAGGGCGGTGGTTTCTGCTTTATTAGAGAGGGAGAATTCAGCCCTTGCTCCGCTGCTCCAGATAGGCAGCGCGGCCGGACTGGTACAGATTATTGCCCTGGCAGTCGATGATGACCACAAGGGGCATTTCCTCCACATACAGTTTCCGAAGGGCTTCCGCCCCCAGATCCTCGTAGGCGATCATTTCCGCCTGTTTGATGCACTTGGCCAGCAGCGCGCCTGCGCCGCCGATGGCACCGAAGTACACGCCGGAATACTGCTTCATGGCGTCCACCACCTCGGGCAGACGCGCGCCCTTGCCGATCATGCCCCGGGCGCCCACACGCATCAGGGTGGGCGCATAGGCATCCATACGACCGCTGGTGGTGGGGCCGGCAGAGCCGATGACCTGCCCGGGCTTGGCGGGGGTGGGGCCAACGTAGTAGATGGTGGCGTCCTTGGGGTCAAAGGGCAGAGCCTCGCCCTTGGCAAGGCTCTCACACATGCGCTTGTGGCCGGCGTCACGGGAGGTGTAGATGGTGCCGGTCAGGTACACGGTGTCACCTGCGTGCAGGGTGCGGGCCAGTTCCTCAGTCAGCGGGAGGGTGATATGTTTTT
>JAGBTC010000180.1 GCA_017631545.1 Oscillospiraceae bacterium | reverse complement strand
GTCCATCGGTGAGCCCGGTACTCAGCTGACCATGCGTACCTTCCATACCGGCGGCGTCGCCGGTGGCGATATTACTCAGGGTCTGCCCCGAGTTGAAGAGCTGTTCGAGGCCCGCAAGCCCAAGAAGATGGCTCAGCTGGCTGAGATCTCCGGTAAGGTCACTATTGAGGAGACCAAGCGCTCCACCATGTGCAACCTGACCATCACCGCCGACGACGGCGAGGTGGTCACCTACGCGCTGCCTTACTCCGCCGGCATCAAGGTTGCCGACGGTGATTGGGCGGAAAAGGGCATCGAGCTGACCGAAGGCGCGCTGTCTCCCCACGAGGTACTGCGTATCCGCGGCGTGTCCGGCTGCCATAACTACCTGATCCGCGAGGTGCAGAAGGTGTACCGTCAGCAGGGCGTTGACACCAACGATAAGCACATCGAGGTCATCATCCGTCAGATGATGCGCAAGGTGCGCGTGGAGGAGGCCGGCGATTCCACTCTGCTGTCCGGCTCCACCATCGACATCGTGGAGTTCCTGGATGCCGAGGCCGCCGTTCAGGCGCGCATCGACGCAGGGGAGAAGAACGAGATGGGCGAGGAACTGTCCCTGCCCACCTGCACCCGCCTGCTCATGGGTATCACCAAGGCTTCTCTGGCCACCGAGTCCTTCATGTCCGCCGCCTCTTTCCAGGAGACCACCAAGGTACTCACCGAGGCTGCCATCAAGGGCAAGATCGACTACCTGCGCGGTCTGAAGGAGAATGTCATTATCGGTAAGTTGATCCCCGCCGGCTCCGGCCTTGCTCAGTACCGCAAGAACGACGTCATCGACGATGACGGCAATCTGGTCACCGAGCAGCAGGAGCAGGAGGCTCCCGCCGAGAGCGAGGAGGCCGTGGCCGCTGAGGTCATGGCGGAGAGCGAGGACACTCTGACCTGATCCCAAACCCTTTTGCCCCCGGCGTTCCAATGGGAACGCCGGGGGCTTTGTTTGTGCGACGGGAAAGACTTGGTTTCTGCCCGTGAGCGGCGTATGCTTGGCAGACGGGGGTGATGGGATGCTGGGCGTTGTCTGCTGTGTACCCAAAAGCCGGAATACGCGCCCGGTGCAGGATACGCTGCTGGGCCTGCCTGTGTGGCGGCTGGAGCTGGGCACGCAGGGAACACTTGCGCGGTGGCGGATCGCCCGGGGCGGACGGCGGCTGGCGGCGCTGGGAACGCGCCGGGTGCTGCTGCCGGAGGACTTTGCCTATGGTGATTTGTTGGAGCAGTCAGACCTTCTCCCGATAGAGCCGGGCGGCCTGTACGCCGCGCTGGCCGGGCCGCTGACCCTTGCGGCGCTGAGGAAACGGGGAGAGGAGAGTGACCGCGCGTGGGTGACCCTGTGCGCGCCCCGGGCGGACGACGCGCTCACCCGCGCGGCGCGCTTTTTGTGTCCCCGGGTGAAGCGGCTTTCCCTTCGCCTTGACCGGGACGGGACGGCGTTGGCCGGACGGCTGTACCGGGAGTTTGGCGCGGCGGTGGAGCTGACCGGGGAGACAGGAGGGCTGCGTGTGTGCTTTTCCGGTACGGACGATCCCACGGCGCTGGATGTGCGCCGCCCTGAGGTGCTGCTGCCCAAGCTTGCGCTGCGCGTGCCGGGGCTGGAGCTGCCCGATGCGTGGCCGCCGGCCTGCGTACTCACGGCGCTGTGGCAGAGCGGGCGGCTGAGCGCGCAGCGTATCGAAGTTTGCTGCCCGGACAAAATAAATCCCTTGACAGACGCAAACACAGGCACTATAATGTGAAATAACTGTTTTTGCGCCTATTTCTTTATTATATTGTGTGCCGGGGGAGGAACAGTCTCCGGCGGAAAGGTGTGCAATACCATGGCCAAGCAATACAAGCTCAGCCCCCAGCGGCTGAAAGAGCTGCAGGACGAGATGACCTACCTCAAGACCGTGCGCGAGAAAGAAGTGGCCGAGCTGATCAAGGAGGCGCGCTCCTTTGGCGACCTGTCCGAGAACAGCGAATATGACGAGGCGAAGAACGAGCAGGGCAAGCTCTACTCCCGTATCGCCCAGTTGGAAGAGATCCTGTCCAACTACGTGATCATCGAAGAGGACGAGAGTGCCTCCGGCGACTATGTGCGTCTTGGCTCTACCGTGGTGGTGCTGGACAAGGAGTTTGACGAGGAGACCACCTACAAGATCGTCGGCTCTCAGGAGGCCGATCCCATGAATGGTGCCATCTCCGAGGACTCTCCCTTTGGCCGCGCCCTGATGGGCAAGACCCCGGGCGAGGAAGTGGTGGTGGAGGCTCCTGCCGGTGCCATCGAGTATAAGATCGTCAGCGTGTGCAAGTAAGACAAGATAGGAGTTCACTTACTATGGCAGAACAAAAGAACAATCCGGTGCAGCAGCCCGAGGAAAACCTCAGCCAGCTGCTTCAGATCCGCCGCGATAAGCTCAAGGAGCTGCAGTCCAGCGGTAACGATCCCTTTCAGATCACCAAGTATGTGGTAGACAATCACTCTGCCAACATCAAGGAAAACTTTGACGCGTTGGAGGGAACGGAAGTCTCCATTGCCGGTCGCCTTATGTCCAAGCGTGGCATGGGTAAGGTGTCCTTCTGCGACCTGCAGGATAAGTCCGGCCGCATCCAGATCTACGCCCGCAAGGACGAGATGGATGAGGAGGAGTATAACCGCTTCAAGAAGTACGATATCGGTGATATCGTGGGCATTCAGGGCGAGGTGTTCCGCACCCAGCGCGGCGAGATGTCCGTGCGTGTGATCCATGTCACGCTGCTGTCCAAGAACCTGCTCCCCCTGCCGGAGAAGTTCCACGGCCTGACCAGCACCGAGCTGCGCTTTCGTCAGCGCTATGTTGACCTGATGGTCAACCCCGAGGTCAAGCGCAACTTCATCATTCGCTCCCAGTTCATCAAGTTCATGCGTAACTATCTGGACAGCATGGACTATATCGAGGTGGAGACCCCGGTGCTGAACACCATCGCCGGCGGCGCTTCCGCCCGTCCCTTCATCACCCACCACAACACGCTGGATATCGATATGTATATGCGTATTGCCACCGAGCTTCCCCTTAAGCGGCTCATCATCTGCGGCATGGACCGTGTCTATGAGATCGGCCGCATCTTCCGCAACGAGGGCATGGATCCCAAGCACAACCCCGAGTTCACCTCCGTGGAGCTGTACCAGGCTTACGCTGATTTCCACGACATGATGGACATCGCCGAGGGTATCTTCACCACCTTCGCCCAGGAGATCCTGGGTACTTATGAGCTGGAGTGGATGGG
>JAGBTC010000179.1 GCA_017631545.1 Oscillospiraceae bacterium | reverse complement strand
TGCCGAGGGGTGCAGCAACGCCTGCTCCTTCTGCATCATTCCCAAGCTGCGCGGCCGTTACCGCAGTCGGGACATGGCTTCGGTCCTGGCCGAGGCGAAGGAACTGGCGGATACCGGGGTCAAAGAGCTGATCGTCATCGCCCAGGACATCACCCGTTACGGCATGGACAAAAAGGACGGCACCAGTCTGGCCGGCCTGCTGCGGGAACTGTGCAAGCTGCCGTTTCGCTGGGTGCGTTTGCACTACCTGTATCCCGAGGTGGTCACCGACGAGCTGATCCAGGTCATCGCCTCTCAGCCCAAGATCCCCCACTATCTGGACATCCCCATTCAGCACTGCAGCGACCGCATTCTCAAGGCCATGAACCGTCGGGGGACAAAGGCGGAT
This sequence comes from Oscillospiraceae bacterium, assembly GCA_017631545.1. Taxonomy (GTDB): domain Bacteria; phylum Bacillota; class Clostridia; order Oscillospirales; family Oscillospiraceae; genus Lawsonibacter. The sequence goes on along the minus strand of JAGBTC010000179.1, from coordinate 10,066 downwards.
CTGGTCGCTCTGTTTGCCAAGCTGCGTGCGGCCATGCCCGACGTAGTCATCCGCACCTCCATCATCTGCGGCTTCCCCGGAGAGACGCAGGAGGAGTTTGAGGAGCTGTGTGAATTTTTGCAGGAGCAGCAGCTCCAGCGGGCAGGGATCTTCCAGTTCTCTCCCGAGGAGGGAACCAAGGCTGCCCAAATGGCCGACCCGGTGGATCCGGAAGTGGCACAGCGCCGGGTAGAGCTGCTTTTGGACTGGCAATCCCGGGTCATGGACCGGTATAATGAGGAAAAGCTGGGCACGGTGATGGAAGTGCTGTGCGAGGGCTTTGACGCCCAGGCAGGCTGCTACGCAGGGCGCACCTATGCCGACTCGGTGGACATCGACGGCCGGGTGCTGTTCACTGCGGCAGGTGTTATCCCGGCAGGCACTTTTGTCAATGTGCGTATTACCGGCACCGAGGACGGCGACCTAACCGGCGAGATCGAAGATTAAGGAGAGAGACAATGAATACTGCCAACAAGCTGACCATGCTGCGGGTGGTCATGATTCCCGCGTTTCTTCTGGTACTTTATCTGGGGCTGCCCTTCGGCAACCTGATTGCCCTTGCCATCTTCGTGGTGGCCAGCCTGACGGACTGGCTGGATGGTTACATTGCCCGCAACTACAACCAGACCACCGACTTTGGTAAATTTATGGATCCGCTGGCGGATAAGTGCCTGGTCATCGCCGCTATGCTCTGGTTTGTGGAAATCGGCCAGATGCCCGCCTGGGCGCTGCTGATCGTGGTGGTGCGTGAGTTTGCCGTCAGCGGCCTGCGTATGCAGGCGGCCAATTTGGGGAAGGTGATTGCTGCGGGCTGGTCGGGCAAGGTAAAGACCGCCTCCACCATGGTGTGCATCTGCGTGATGCTACTGCTGCCCAACGTGCTGCCGCTGAATATTGTGTGCGTGGCGGTCATCGTGCTGACCACTCTATATTCCGGCGCGGAGTACCTGCTGGTCAACCGCAGCGTGTTCGCTTCCATGAAGTGACTTGACAACCCTATGCCGCCCTTGCCCCATGGACAAGGGCGGTTTTTGTTGCCTTTTTGCCCCGTGTGCGCTATAATAAGACAAACTGCGACATATACCGAAAGGAGCGACCATTATGGCATATTGCAGACAATGCGGAAAACCCATCAGCGATGTGGCGGTCATCTGCCCCTCCTGCGGCGCCCAGCAGGGCGTCCCCCCGACCCAAAGGCCGGACTGCGGCGGCTTTTTGTGGGGACTTCTGGGCTTTTTTGTTCCCATTGCCGGGCTGATTTTGTACCTGCTTTGGAGGGATGAACGCCCCCGCACCGCCAAGGCCGCCGGCATCGGCGCGCTGGTCAGCGTAATCAGTCAGGTGGTGCTGACCTTCCTGGTGATGAGCCTGTATATGGGGCTTGCCATGTATATGATAAGCTACTGACCCTGTTGCAAAGACCTCCGGGAGCCTGAAGGCGAGCCCGGAGGTCTTTTCTTTAATGGATTGCACTGGGGGAAAAAGTGTGATACAATAGCGGAAAATGGGCAGGTATGCCCGGTGATTTGAGGCCGCGCCGGAACGAACGGCGATGATTCGGACTGTGTGTCTGTGTGGGGTTGGCCTTGGATCGGACACATAGGAGGAATGATTATGGAGATCAACGGCGAGATTGTCAATGATGTGATACGATACGACCAGCTGAACCTCTCACCGGAGGTCATGCGCGCCATTGACAAAAAGGGTTATGTGGAGGCCACCCCGGTGCAGACCGGCGCGATTCCCTACTTCATGCAGTGGAAAGACGTGATCGCCAAGGCGCCCACCGGCACGGGCAAGACCTTTGCCTTCGGCATCCCCATGGTGGAGCATATCGACCCGGAGAACAACGATGTGCAGGCGCTGGTGCTTGCCCCCACCCGGGAGCTGGCCATTCAGATTCAGGAGGAACTGCGGGATCTGTGCGCATTTAAGGAGGGCGTGCGTACCGTGTGCCTGTACGGCGGCCAGCCCATCGAAAAGCAGATCACCCAGCTGAAAAAGCAGCCCCAGATCGTGGTGGCCACCCCCGGCCGCCTGATGGATCATATGAAGCGGCGCACCGTCCGGGTGGACAAGGTACTCACCGTGGTGCTGGACGAGGCCGACCGGATGCTGGATATGGGTTTTGTCCGGGATGTGACGCGTATCCTCGACCAGATCAAAAATCGCAAAAATCTGGGTATGTTCTCCGCCACTATCTCCCGGGAAGTGCTGGACATCTCCTGGGTGTATCAGCGTGACCCGGTGGAGATCACCGTGCGCGCGGACGAGCGCACTAAGCCCGACATCACCCAGTATCGGCTGGATGTGGATCGCAACGCCAAGGCGGACACGGTGACCCGGCTGCTGGAGCTGGGCGGATATGACCATGCCATCGCCTTTTGCAATACCAAGAACATGACCGACCGGTTGGCCGGCCTGCTGCGTATGCGCGGAGTGAGCTGTGAGGCCATTCACGGCGACATTCAGCAGCGCGTGCGGGAAAAGACGCTGCAGAAGTTCCGCGAGGGACAGATGCGCGTGCTGGTGGCCACCGATGTAGCCGCCCGCGGTCTGGACATTGACGATGTGGACGCGGTGTTCAATTACGATGTACCCGACGAGAACGAGTACTACATCCACCGCATCGGCCGCACCGGCCGGGCCAAACGCCATGGCGTGGCCTTTTCGCTGGTGTCCTCCATCACCGAGGCCATTCGGCTGGACGATATCCGCAAGCACACCGGCAACACCATCAACCACGTGCGCCTGGGTGCGGACGGTCAGCTGGAGTCGGTGCCGGAAAAAGAGTGACAAGTCTGAATATCCCCACCAACGGTGGGGATATTTTTTACAAAGGAGGAGGCATATGGTACTTCGTGTGTCTGAACAAGGTGACCTTCCCGTCCTGAAGCAGCTGTGGAAACTGTCCTTTGGGGACGAGGGGGAGTATATCGAGCATTTCTTTGCCAGCTATTTTACCCCGGAGCGGATGCTGGTGCTGGAGCGGGATGGGCAGGTGCGGGCCATGACGGCGTGGTTTGATATGCCGCTGGTCAGCGCGGCTGGGAAACGCATTCCTGCCGCCTATCTCTACGCCGTGGCTACCCACCCGGACTGCCGGGGACAGGGGCTGGCAGGTCAGCTGCTGGACTTTGCCGGGCGGTGGCTGGGGGAGCGGGGCTTTGCCTGCCTGACCACCGTGCCCGCCCGACCCGACCTGCACGAATTCTTTGGGAAAAACGGTTTTTTGGAGGGGTTCATCCTCTCCCGGCGTGAGTATGACCGGCCGCCTGAAGTGCCGCGCGTTCCCCTTGTTTGCGTGGACGGAGCGGAATATGGCCGCCTGCGGGAAAGGCGGCTGGCCGGAACGCCCCATGTGGCCTATGCCCCGGAGGGACTTGCCTACCAGCAGGGAGTGTGCGCTCTGTCCGGCGGTGGGCTGTACCGGGTGGGGAAGGACGGCTGTGCCTGTGTAGAGGTAAGCCAGACGCAGGTGTTCGTCAAGGAACTGCTTGCAGACGACCCGGAGGGGGCGGTAAGCGCCATCGCTGCCCGCTATCCCCGCAGACAGCTTCAGGTGCGCGCCCCGTGGAAGGGGCAGGAAGAGCGGTGGCAGTTTGCCATGCTGCGTCCCCTGGCCCCCATGCCGGAGTGGGATGGGGAAGGGACGGCCTATCTTGGCCTTGCCTATGATTAACGCAAAGACGGCGGATTGGACATTTGTCTGACCCGCCGTTCTTTTTGCAAGGGCGAAAATCCAGCCGGACACTTTTCCGGAAGGGCGAAATCGTGTATAATCGGAGAAAAGGACATGCAGAAACGGAGACAGACAGATGAAGTACCGCAATATCGTGCCCGGGTGCTTTTTGGAGCGCCCCAACCGTTTTATCGCCTACGTGGAAATTGACGGCCAGCGGCAGGTGGCTCACGTGAAGAACACCGGCCGTTGCCGGGAGCTGCTGGTGCCGGGCGCAATGGTTTGGCTGGAGGGGAATGACGACCCCAAGCGCCGCACCGCGTGGGATCTGGTACAGGTGGAAAAGGGCGTACGACGAATCAATATGGATTCCCAGGCGCCCAACCGGGTGTTTGGTGAGTGGGTACGCGCGGGCGGCTTTTTGCCGGAGGTGACGCTGGTGCGTCCGGAGACGCGGTATGGGGATTCCCGCTTTGACTTTTACGTGGAGGCCGGCGGAAAACGGCACTTTGTAGAGGTCAAGGGGGTCACGCTGGAGGAAGATGGGATCGTTCGTTTTCCTGATGCGCCCACCCTGCGCGGTGTCAAGCATCTGGAAGAGCTGATCCGCGCCCGGCAGGAGGGGTACGAGTGCTGGGTGTGCTTTGTCATCCAGATGTCCCCCGTGCGCTGGCTGGAACCCAACGACCGCACCCACCCCCAGTTTGGGGACGCGCTGCGCCGGGCGGCGCAGGCGGGGGTACACCTGCTGGCGGTGGATTGCACCGTTACGCAGGAGGGGATGGACATTCGGGGCGAAGTGCCCATAAAACTGTAAGAACGAAAAAGCCGCGCACCAGTATGCTGGTGCGCGGCTTTGTTTTGTCAGCGGGGCAGGGGGAACTGAGCCATATAGCTTTCGTACAGCTGGGAAAAGTTCTCGTTGCCCTTTTTCAGTGCGCCCAGATACTGGTGGGTATCGTAGGCGTTGTGCTGCAGCTCGATCACGGCGGCGGCGATGTTGGAGCAGTGGTCGGAGATACGGCGGTAATCGCTGAGCAGGTCGGTAAACACCAGCCCCTGATCCACGCTGCACGCGCCCTCCTGCAGGCGCTGAACATGGCGCGAGCGCAGCGAGTCGCTCAGGTAATCCACCACCTGCTCCAGCGGCTCTACACGCTGGGCCAGCACGGCGTCGTCGGCGTCAAAGACCTGCTCGGTAAGGGAGAGTACCTCATGCACGGCGGCGGTGATAACATCAAGCTCCGCTTGTGCCTGTTGGGACAGCTGCATCTGCTTTTGCGCCACGGTACGGGCGGTGATGGCGATGGACAGGGCGTGGTCACTGATGCGCTCGATGTCGCTGATGGAGTGCAGCAGCTTGGAGATCTCGTGGCTGTCCTCGGCGGACAGGCGCTGGCTGGACAGCTTGACCAGATAGGTGCCCAGCCGATCCTCGTACACATCCGTCATCTGCTCGTTTTCCGCTACCAGCGCGGCCTTTTCTTCGGAGAAAGCGCTGACACATTCCATGGCCTTGGTCACAGATTCCCGAGCCAGCGCGGTCATGTCCATGGCAAGGATCTTGCACTGACGAATGGCGATGGAGGGGGTGACCATCAGACGCTCGTCCAGCAGCTGGAACTGATCCTGCTTGCCCGGCTCGTCCCGAATGGTCAGGCAGGCCAGCTTTTCCAGGGAACGGGACAGGGGGAGCATCACCACGGTACAGGTAATGTTGAACACGGTATGCACCTGCGCGATACCCAGCTCGTCAATGGGCAGGGAATAGAAGGGGAAGCGGATAAGCGCGTTGAGCAGATAGAACAGGCACAGGAATATGGTGGTGCCAATGATGTTGAAATACAGGTGGACGGCGGCGGCACGGCGGGCGTTGCGGTTGGTGCCCACAGAGGACAGCATGGCGGTGACGCAGGTGCCGATGTTCTGACCCAGAATGATGGGAATGGCGCTGCTGTAGGCGACCGTTCCGGTGGAGGACAGCGCCTGCAGGATACCCACGGAGGCGGAGGAGGACTGGATGATGGCGGTAAGCACCGCGCCGGCCAGCACGCCCAGAATGGGGTTGGAGAACATGGTCAGGATATTGGCAAATTCCGGCACATCTCTTAGCCCGGATACGGCATCGCTCATGGCGTCCATGCCGGTCATCAACACGGCAAAGCCTAGAAGAATGGTGCCGATGTCCTTCTTTTTGCTGTTTTTGCCGGACATATAGAGGAACACGCCGATCAGCGCCAAAATGGGGGAGAAGGAGGTGGGCTGGAGCAGCCGCATAAAGATGCCGTCCCCCTCGATGGCGTTGAGGCTGAGCAGCCATGAGGTGACCGTGGTGCCCACATTGGCGCCCATGATGATGCCGATGGCCTGCCGCAGGGACATCACGCCCGAGTTGACAAAGCCAACCACCATAACGGTGGTGGCGGAGGAGGACTGGATCACGGCGGTGACACCAAGACCCAGCAGGACACCCTTCAGGGGGTTGGAGGTCAGCTTTTCCAGAATGGTTTTCAGTCTGCTGCCGGCACTGCGCTCCAGACCCTGACCCATGATGGTCATGCCAAACAGGAACAGCGCCAGCCCGCCCATCAGGGCAAGAACATCGAACAGATCCATAATTGACACCCTCTTTGCTGTTTTTCTTCTTTCTTATTGTACGCGGAATCGGAAAACAAATGCTCGGTAATGTTCGTATGCACGCAAATATAAGAAGTTATTCAAAAACGCTTCCTGCCGGGGACAGGGAGCGTGCGGAACGGGTCACATTTCCCGCCGACCCTCCAGCGCGCGCATAAGGGTGGCGTCGTCGGCAAATTCCAGATGGCTGCCCACGGGGATGCCGTAAGCAAGACGGGTGACCTTGACACCAAAGGGCTTGAGCAGACGGGACAGGTACATAGCGGTGGCCTCGCCCTCCGTGTCCGGGTTGGTGGCCATAATGACCTCATGCACCGTGCCGCCGGCAACGCGCTCCACCAGCGATTTCACATGCAGGTCGTCCGGCCCGACATGATTCATGGGGGAGATGACCCCGTGGAGGACATGGTACAGCCCGTTGTATTCCCGGGAGCGCTCCATGGCGATCACATCCTTGGCATCGGCCACCACGCAGACCACGCCGGCATCCCGGCGAGGGCTGACACAGATGGGGCACGGGCCGTCCCCCTCGGTCAGGTTCTGGCATACGGGGCAGCAATGGATGGCCTGCTTGGCGCTGAGAATGGCCTGAGCAAAGCGCCCGGCCTCCTCCTCAGACAGGGACAGCACATGAAAGGCCAGCCGCTGGGCGGATTTGGTGCCCACGCCGGGCAGGCGGGCAAACTGCTCCACCAGCGTCTCAAGGGCGGGAGGGAAGTACTGCATGGCAAAAAACCTCCGGTTCGTTTTCGTGTGGGATCAGCCGCGAAGGGCACGAATGGCAGCTGGGATATCCTGGGCGCCGTAGACGGCGGAGCCGGCCACCAGCACATTGGCGCCTGCGTCGATGACCAGCGGCGCGGTCTTGGGGGCGATGCCGCCGTCCACCTCCAGCTCGCAGGCAGGGTTGTAGCGGTCAATGAGCTGGCGCACCTGGCGGATAGTGTCCAGCTGGCTGTCCATAAAGGCCTGACCGCCAAAGCCGGGCTCCACCGTCATCACCAGCACCAGATCCAGCTGCTCGATGTAGGGCAGAATGGCCTTGGCGCAGGTGATGGGGCGCAGCGCCACCGCCTTTTTCACCTTGCACTCGTCCATGATGTGCAGTGCCTCGGCAATGCGGGTGGGGTGGTCGGCCTCCAGATGGATGGACAGCAGATCGGCGCCTGCCTTGGCAAACGGTTCGATGTAGCGCACGGGCTTTTCGATCATCAGGTGAACATCCAGAAACATATCGGTGCATTTGCGAAGGGACTGCACCACCGGGATGCCGATGGACAGATTGGGCACGAAGGCGCCGTCCATCACATCCACATGGACATAGTCGGCGTCCGCGATTTTTTTGATATCCCGCTCCAGATTGGCAAAATCGGCGGAGAGGATAGAGGGTGCGATCTTGATCATAATAAATCTTCCTCACTTGTTGTGTGGGCGGCGTACCGCACCTGTATTGCGCTGCATAGGATACAGCACGCGGAAAGGGGGCGCCCCCCGGGTGCGCGCAGGAGGGTCTTCTGCGCCTGCCGCGTTTGAGATACCCGGCTGCCGGAGCCCTGCTCCGGCGGCCGGGAGGGGATCAGGAGGGGTAAAGCTCCGGTGTCAGTACCGGCTGGGCGTGGTAGCCTGCCTGATGCAGGGCGTCCAGAATGGTCTGCTTGTGGTCGTGGCCGAAGGCCTCCAGCGTGACTTTCAGCTCCACGCCGGATTGGCGGTTGATGTTGATGAACTGGTTGTGATCCAGCTTGATGATGTTGCCGTTGTGCCGGGCCACAATCTCAGCCACCCGCAGCAGCTCGCCGGGGCGGTCGGGCAGCTGGACGGAGAAGGTGAAGATGCGCCCGCGGTTGATCAGTCCGTGCTGGACAAGGGAGGCCATGGTGATCACATCCATATTGCCGCCGGACAGCACGCTGACCACATTCTGATCCTTGCAGTCCAGATGGTGCAGGGCGGCCACGGTCAGCAGACCCGCGTTCTCCACCACCATTTTGTGCTTTTCCATCACATCAAGGAAGGCGTCCACCAGCTCCCGGTCATCGATGGTGATGATGTGGTCGATGTTTTTCTGTATGTAGGGGAACACCTTTTCGCCCGGGGTCTTGACGGCCACGCCGTCGGCAATAGTGGAGATGGTGGGCAGGGTGACTACCTCGCCGGCCTGCAGGCTTGCCTTCATGGAGGCTGCGCCGGAGGGCTCTACACCGATGACGGTCACATTGGGGTTGAGCAGCTTTGCCAGCGTGGAGATGCCTGCGGCCAGCCCACCGCCGCCGATGGGGACGAGAATGATGTCCACATCGGGCAGCGCCTGAAAAATCTCGTAGGCGATGGTGCCCTGCCTGGTGGCGACATCCAGATCGTTGAAGGGCGGAATATAGGTCAGTCCCTGCTCCTGACTCAGCTGCATGGCCATGGCGGCAGCGTCGTCAAAGGTCTCGCCGTGCAGCAACACCTGCGCGCCGTAATCCTTGGTGTTATTCACCTTCATCAGCGGAGTGGTGGTGGGCATGACGATGGTAGCGCTGACCCCGGCGGCCTGGGCGGCGTAGGCCACGCCCTGGGCGTGGTTGCCGGCGGAGGCGGTGATCAGTCCGCGCTGCTTCTCCTCCTCGGTGAGGGTGCTGATTTTATAGTACGCGCCGCGGATCTTGTATGCGCCGGTGATCTGCATATTCTCCGGCTTGAGGTACACATTGTTGCCGCAGGCACGGGACAGGGCAGGAGAGTGAAGCAGGGCGGTTTCGCGGATCACGCCCTGCAGTACGCTGCGCGCGGCTTTGAATTTGTCGAGAGTAAGCATAGGGGAAGGCTCCTTTTGGTAATAGAAAGTTTCCAATCATGATAACGCCGCAGGGCGCGCAAGTCAACCGTTACTTGTTCGGCTCCGGGTGGTGTTCCGGTGGGATGAAGGTGTAATTCTCACCAAAGATCCGGTCGTAGGTGATCAGCTCCATGCTGTGGGCAAAGCGGTCGATGGATTCCGTGCGCTCCAATCCCAGCCGCACATTGTAGGCAGGGGTGGTGCGGTAAAAGTCCAGCAGCAGCTGCATATAGGCCGTGCGGCCAAAACCGGTGGACAGGGCCACGGCGTTGAGCAGATTAAAGTCGGAGATCACATTATCCCGGTTGGAGGAGAACAAACCGGGGTCAAGGGTGCGGTTGGAGTAGATGAGGAAAGGGGTGGCGTACATGGTCATGGCTTCCTCGTGGGTCACGCCGTCCCGGCTGTTGAACAGTCCGCTTTCGTTGTAGGCCAGGTGGTTGGAGCCCAGGGTGGGCAGATGGTCACCGAAAAAGGCCAGCACGGTGGGGCGCTCCCGCTTGTCGATCCACGCAGCCAGCTCGCCCAGCATCTTGTCTGCGTCGTACAGACCCTGGGTGTAGGTGGTCAGGGCGGTCAACGCAGGCTCGGACAGGCTGTCGCAGGACACGTCGATCTGCATCAGTTCCGGAGCGATGCCGTCGAAGGGCTGGTGGTTCTGCATGGTGATGGCAAACAGGAACACAGGCTGCTCCTGCCCATCGGCGTAGTATTCAATGGCGCGCAGCGTCGTCTCGTCGGTGACAAAGCCGCGCTTATACTCGGCATAGACGGTGCCGGTGATGGACGCCTGTCCGTGGAACTCGTCAAAGCCCAGGTGGCCATAGGCACTGTTCCGGGAGTAGAACTTTTCGTTGTAGGGGTGCAGGGCGATGGTGCGGTAGCCG
>JAGBTC010000178.1 GCA_017631545.1 Oscillospiraceae bacterium | reverse complement strand
AACTCGTCGACGATGACCACCTGGCCGTCCTTGACCACGTAGTCGATATCGCGCTTCATCACGCCCCGGGCCTTCAGAGCCTGGTTGATGTGGTGGGACAGGGTGGTATTCTCGGGATCGCCCAGATTTTCCACCTGGAAGGCCTTCTCAGCCTTCTCGATGCCCCGGGCAGTCAGAGTGGCGGTCTTGGCCTTCTCGTCCACGATGTAGTCGGCGTCGAGGGTATCGTCCTCCTCCTGCTTGTCGTCCACACGGGCGATGCGCTTGCCCTTCAGACGGGAGACAAAGGAGTCCACGATGGTATACAGCTGGGTGGACTTGTCGCCCTGACCGGAGATGATCAGGGGGGTACGGGCCTCGTCGATGAGGATGGAGTCCACCTCGTCCACGATGGCAAAGTTATGGCCGCGCTGCACCAGCTCGTGGGCATATAGGGACATATTGTCACGCAGATAGTCAAAGCCCATCTCGTTGTTGGTGCCGTAGGTGATATCAGCGGCGTAGGCGGCGCGGCGCTCGCTCTTTTCCAGACCGTGAACGATCAGGCCGACCTTCAGGCCCAGGAAACGATGCACCTTGCCCATCCACTCGCTGTCGCGCTTGGCCAGATAGTCGTTGACGGTGACGATGTGTACGCCACGGCCGGACAGGGCGTTGAGGTAGGCAGGCAGGGTGGCCACCAGCGTTTTGCCCTCGCCGGTTTTCATCTCGGCGATGCGGCCCTGATGCAGGATGATGCCGCCGATGAGCTGAACCCGGTAGTGACGCATACCCAGCACGCGCCACGCGGCCTCCCGGCAGGCGGCAAAGGCCTCGGGCAGAATGTCGTCCAGCGTTTCGCCATTGGAAAGGCGCTGCTTGAACTCGGGGGTCTTGGCCTGAAGCTGGGCGTCGGTCAGCGCCTTATACTCCTCCTCCAGACCCTCGATTTTGCTCACCAAAGGCTCGATGGCCTTCAGCTCCCGCTGGGAGCGGGTGCCGAACAGTTTTGTGATCAAACTCATATTAAAAACACCTCGCGGATATAACTATCCATAATAAATCAACTTAGTATACCACAGAATGGGCCGGGAAGAAAGAACAATTTGTAAATTACAGGGCAAATAAATGGGATATTTGTGTGCGTGCAGACAAAAACTCCGTGTTGGGAAAATAAATGTTAGATGGGGGTTGACAAGCACAATGTAGTGTGGTAAAGTGTCCACACAACTGAACAGGACAGACGAAGCGTGCAGAACACTGGTTTGGTGAACTGTGCGTGGATGTAACTCTGGAGAAGCTCGCAACACGAGGGCCGAAGGGGCAACGCGGTGCAAACCGCCAATCTCTCAGGCAAAAGGACAGAGGATCACAAAAACAGGGGAGTTCCCTATTTTTGTGCCTTTGTACCGTGGAGCGTGTGCCTCCGCGGTATTTTTGTTCTGTCGGAGAGAAAGGAAGTTTTGAACGTGGAAAAGTTTCTGGAAATCGTGACTTTGGTCAACGGCAAACTCAACGCCTTTGCTTGGGGCCCCATCATGCTGGCGCTTCTGATCGGCACCGGCGTGTACCTGACCATCCGCACCCGGTGCATTCAGGTGACCAAGTTTGGCTACATCATGAAGAACACCGTTGGCTCTCTGTTTTCCAAGAAGAACAAGACGGACGGCAAGAACCTGACCGCCTTCCAGGCCGTCAGCACCGCCATGGCCGGCACCGTGGGTACCGGTAACATCGCCGGCGTGACCGGCGCCATCTTCGTGGGTGGCCCGGGCGCTGTGTTCTGGATGTGGGTGTCCGCTTTCTTCGGTATGTGCACCAAGTACGCCGAGATCACCCTGTCCATGAAGTACCGTGAAAAGGTGGATGGCGTGTACAAGGGCGGCCCCATGTACGCCATTGAGAAGGGTCTGGGCAAGAACTGGAAGTGGCTGGCGGTCATCTTCGCCATTCTGGGTGGTCTGACCTCCTTCGGTATCGGCAACATCGCTCAGTCCAGCGAGATCGCCGGCGCCCTTAGCAGCTTGTCCGGCGGTCATATCTCCCTGTTGGCCGGCGGTGTCATTCTGGCCATCGTGGTGGCCTTCGTGGTTCTGGGCGGTGTCAAGCGCGTGGGTCAGGTGACCTCCTATATGGTTCCGTTCATGTCCATTTTCTACGTGTTGGCCGGTATCGCCGTGGTGGTGCTGAAGATCACCGAGGTGCCCGCCGCTTTCGTTACCATCTTCAAGAGTGCGTTCAGCTTTGAGGCTGTGGGCGGCGGTGTGATGGGCTATGCCATCATGGTCGCCATGCGTCAGGGCTTCGCCCGCGGTGTCTTCTCCAACGAGGCCGGTATGGGCTCCGCTCCCATTGCTCACGCCGCCAGCGAGACCGAAGAGCCTGCCGAGCAGGCCATGTGGGGCGTGTTTGAGGTCTTCTTTGACACTATCGTGATCTGCACCATCACCGCGCTGACCGTGGTTCTGTCCGGCCTGCACACCACGGATCTGTCTGGTTACGCCTCCAAGGGCGCTGCTGCCGTTGCCGCCTTCAACTCCATCCTGCCCGGCACCATCGGCGGTACCATTATCCAGATCAGCCTGATCTTCTTCGCTCTGTCCACCATCCTGAGCTGGAGCTACTACGGCGAGCGCTGCTGGGGCTACTTGACCAACAACAACAAGGTGTTCGACCTGTGCTACAAGGTTATCTTTGTGCTGATCTGCGTGGTAGGTGCCACCGGTTCCGGCACTCTGATGTGGGACATCTCCGACACCCTGAACGGCCTGATGGCTCTGCCCAACCTGGTGTCTCTGCTGCTGCTGTCCGGTGTTGTGACCAAGATCACCAAGGACTACTTCTATTCCGACAAGATCAAAAAGTAAAATCTCCCTCTCCAAAACCGCCCGGGTGCTTGTCATCCGGGTGGTTTTCTGCTTTAATATAAAGGAAGAAAAACGCAAAGAGGGTGTCTTTCGTGACACAACCGAAAAAGAACACCGTCCACACGCTGGACATCACCGGCTACACCGCCGAAGGTATGGGCGTGGCCCGGCTGGAGGATGGCCGGGTGGTTTTCGTCCCCGACACCGTTCGGGGGGAGCAGTGGCAGGTGCAGCTGCTCAAGGTGAATAAGAATGTGGCATGGGGCAAAGGGGTCAAGCTGCTCGTCCCCTCGCCCCAGCGCGTTCCCTCCGACTGTCCCCACTCCGGCCCCTGCGGCGGCTGTCAGTTCCGCCACATGGATTATGCCGAGGAATTGCAGGCCAAGCGCCAGCGAGTAGAAGATGCCCTGCGGCGTGTGGGCGGCGTGGACATCACGGTGGACACCATCCACGGCGCGGCGGACACCCACCGCTACCGCAATAAGGTGCAGTTTCCCGTGGCTAAGGGGAAGCGCGGCGTGTGCGTGGGTCTGTTTCGCGCCCGCAGCCACGATGTAATTGATGTGAGCGACTGTTTGCTCCAAAGTGAGCAGGCGAATGCCCTTGGCCGGACGCTGAAGGAATGGATGCAGCGCACCGGCGTGTCCGCCTATGACGAGAGTACGGGCAAGGGGCTTGTGCGCCACCTGTATGTGCGTACCAACCGGGCAGGGGAGAGCCTTGTGTGTCTGGTGGTCAACGGGAAAAAGCTGCCCGACGAGATGGGACTGGTCAGCGCCCTGCGCGCCTGCGTGTCTGCGCTGGTGGGGGTGGTGCTCAATGGGAATACCAAAGACACCAATGTCATTCTCGGGGACAGCTACCGCACCCTTTGGGGCCGGGACTGGCTGGAGGAGCAGCTGTGCGGACTGACCTTCCGGCTGTCGGTACCCTCCTTTTTCCAAATCAACCGGGAGCAGACCGAGGTGCTCTACCGCCGTGCGGTGGAATTTGCCGGCCTGACGGGGAAGGAGACCGTCCTTGATCTGTACTGCGGCATCGGCACCATCAGCCTTGCCATGGCAGGAAAAGCAGGCAGAGTCATCGGGGCGGAGATCGTCCCCGAAGCCATTGAGGACGCCAAAGCCAATGCCGCGCGCAACGGCGTGAGCAATGCCGAGTTCTTCTGCGGTGACGCCGGGGAGATCGCCCATAAGCTGGCCGCGGAAGGGGTGCGCCCGGATGTGATCTGCGTGGATCCGCCCCGTAAGGGGCTGGCGGCGCAGGTGACCGACCTGCTGGCGGATATGGCCCCTGAGCGCATTGTCTATGTCTCCTGCGACCCGGCCACCCTTGCCCGGGATGTGAAGCGACTGGGGGAGCGGGGCTATGCGGTCAAACGCGCCGAGGCGGTGGATCTGTTTCCGCGGACACAGCATGTGGAGACGGTTGTGCTGCTTAACCGAAAAAAGATCACCCCAGAAGTAGACAATCCCGAAGAAATGGTATAAAATGACAAGGTCGTGTGTGACTTTTTGCACACGGTAAAGAGAGGTTACAAAGGAGAATTACCATGGAAACGCTTTTCATCATGCTGAAAAATGTTATTATTTTCGTTCTGCTGGCCGTGCCCGGCTATCTGCTGGTCAAGGGTAAGCTGCTGGGGGGCAAGGAGTCGGCTACCCTGTCCAAGCTGCTGACCAATGTAGGTATGCCCTTCCTCATCCTGTCCAGCACCCTGAAGCTGGAGTTCAGCGGCGAGTTCACCAAGTCCATCATCGTGGCCGGCGTGACGGGCGCACTGTTTATCGTGGTCATGTTCCTGCTGTCTGCCTTTATGGTGCCCGGTGAGTCCGACACCAAGCGCCGGGGCATGATGCGCTTTTGTATGATCTTT
>JAGBTC010000018.1 GCA_017631545.1 Oscillospiraceae bacterium | reverse complement strand
TGGCTGAGTGACTTTGTGTGGGAGCCCTCCGGAACGGTGAATACGGTGAAGGTGGGCGGCGTGACGGTGAAGGGGGGCGAGGTGCGAACGCTGCTGGGTCTGCGCTCGGCCTGCTTCGGTGTGAGTGTCAGCGGGGAGGAGATGACCTTCCATGTGACGGGCTACGGCCACGGGGTCGGTATGAGCCAGTACGGGGCCAACGCCATGGCCCGACAAGGCAAGCAGTTCCGGGACATTCTGTGCTGGTACTACACCGGCACGCAGGTGACCGCGCTGGAGGATGTGGAATAGGAAACCAGCGCGCCTGCCGCGCGGAATGTGCCTGTGTTTCGGTTGCCTTGCAGGGGCAAAGTGTGCTATACTGGGCAAAAGATGCAAAGGCGGTGATGACGATGGCAAAGCTGGCGGTGGCTATGAGCGGCGGCGTGGACAGCAGCGTGGCGGCTTATCTCCTGCAGGAGCAGGGGCATGGGCTGCTGGGGCTGACCCTGCGCCTGCACCCGTGGAGCGACCCCACAGACGAGAAGGACGCGGCGGCGGTAGCTGCCCGGCTGGGCTTTGACCATCGGGTGCTGGACGAGGGGGAGGCCTTCTGTCGGTGCGTGATGGATCCCTTTGCCGCCGCCTACGAGATGGGGCGCACCCCAAATCCCTGCATCGCCTGCAACCGCCATGTGAAGTTCGGCATCCTGCTGGAACGGGCGCGTGCGCTGGGCTGTGACGGGGTGGCCACCGGCCACTATATCCGAAAAAGTTACGATGCGGCGGCCGGCCGCTGGCTGCTGCACACCGCCCTGCACCCGGAGAAGGATCAAAGCTATGTGCTCTACTGCCTGACCCAAGCGCAGCTGGCAGGCAGCGAATTCCCCCTGGGCGGCCTGTCCAAGGAGGAGATCCGCGCCATCGCGCTGGAGCAGGGGCTGGTCAGCGCCCGGAGGAAGGACAGTCAGGACATCTGTTTTATCCCCGACGGTGACCACGCCGCCTTTATCCGCCGCCACACCGGGCGGAACTATCCTGCCGGGGACTTTATCGACCCGGAGGGCCGGGTGCTGGGCAGGCACGAGGGTATCGTGCGCTACACCGTGGGTCAGCGCCGGGGGCTGGGGGTGTCCAGCGCCAACGGGCGGCTGTATGTGACCCGGGTAGACCCGGCGGACAACACCGTGACCCTGGGAGAGAACCAGGCGCTGTTCTCCCGCACGCTGGAGGCGGACGGGATCAACTTTATCCCCTTTGACCGGCTGGACGCGCCCCTGCGCGTGCAGGCCAAGGTGCGCTACCGCCAGCCGGCGCAGCCTGCCGTGGTGGAGCAGATCGGCCCGGATCGGATCCGCGTCACCTTTGACAGCCCCCAACGGGCAGTCACGGCCGGGCAGGCGGTGGTGCTTTATGATGGGGATCTGGTTCTGGGCGGCGGCACTATAGACCGGACGGTGGAGGAATGACCATGGCAAAGAAAAACAAACGCTCCGCCCCTGCGGCGGGGAAAGACCCCGGATGGCTGCAGGGGGAGAAGGGCAGCCGCCGACTGGATCCGATGGCCAGAAAGCTGATTTTGGCGGCGGTGATCCTTGTGGCGGCGGCACGGCTGCTGGATGTCCACATTCCCCAACCGGTGGGGGATGCCATGACCCTGCTGGGCGGCATCCTTGCCGTAGGCGCGCTGATCAGCCAGCTGCGCGGAGAAAACAAGTCGCTGTAAAAGGAACGCCCCACCTCAGCCAATACGGAGGTGAGGCGGCAGAAAAAAGACCCGGCTGCTGACGCAGCCGGGTCTTTTTGTGTAAGGGGAATGATCAGGCCTTGACGGTGCGGTTCTTCATCAGGAAGAGGAAGGCCAGCATCATCACGATGCCGCAGGGCAGGGCGATGAGGGCGGGCGCACCCACGGTGGCCAGAATGCCGGCGATCAGATAGGTGATACCGGCAATGACGGCACAGGAGATGGCGTAGGGCAGCTGAGTGGACACATGGTTGACATGGTCACACTGCGCGCCGGCAGAGGCCATGATGGTGGTGTCGGAGATGGGGGAGCAGTGGTCACCGCACACGGCACCGGCCATACAGGCGGAGATGCAGATGATGGCCAGAGGATCGCTCATATCCAGCGCGCTCTGCACGATGGGGATCAGGATACCGAAGGTGCCCCAGCTGGTACCGGTAGCAAAGGCCAGCAGGCAGCCCACCACGAACACGATTACGGGCAGCAGCAGCTTGATGCCGGTGGCGCTTTCCACCAGAGCGGCAACATACTCCTTGGCACCCAGAGAGTCGGTCATAGCCTTCAAAGACCAGGCGAAGGTCAGGATCAGGATGGCAGGCACCATGGCCTTGAAGCCCTCGGGGATGCAGTCCATCATGGTCTTGAAGGACATGGCGCGGCGGATCATGTAGTACACAATGGTGATGAGCAGGCCGAAGGCAGAGCCCAGCATCAGACCCACGGAAGCGTCGGAATTGGCAAAGGCGTCAATGAAGCTCTCGCCGGAGAAGAAGCCGCCGGTGTAGATCATGCCGATGACGCAGCAAATGATCAGGGAGATGACGGGCAGCACCAGATCCAGCACGATGCCCTTATCCTCGGGGGTGTCGTCCGCGGCGTTGGCATAGGGGTTGGAGCCGGAGAACAGATCGCCATTCTCCATGGCGTTCTTTTCAAAGCGGGCCATGGGACCGAAGTCCACTTTCATGACAACCAGCGCCACCATCATCACGATGGTCAGCAGGGCGTAGAAGTTGTAGGGGATGGCGCGCAGGAACAGGTTGAAGCCCTGTCCGTCCTCGGCAAAGCCGGCCACGGCGGCAGCCCAGGAGGAGATGGGGGCGATGATGCACACGGGGGCGGCGGTGGCGTCGATGATGTAGGACAGCTTGGCACGGGACACATTGTGCTTGTCGGTGACGGGACGCATCACGCTGCCCACGGTCAGGCAGTTGAAGTAGTCGTCAATGAAGATCAGGCAGCCCAGCAGGATGGAGGCCAGCTGCGCGCCCACCCGGGACTTGATGTGGGTCGCCGCCCAGCGGCCGAAGGCGGCGGAGCCGCCGGCCTTGTTCATCAGGCAGACGATGGTGCCCAGAATGATCAGGAACACGATGATACCCATGTTCCAGCTGTCGGTGACGGAGGCCACAATGCCGTCGTTGAACACATGCAGCACGGTGCCCTCAAAGTTGAAGTTGGCGTACATCAGACCACCGGCCAGGATGCCGATGAACAGGGAGGAATAGACCTCCTTGGTGATCAGCGCCAGCACGATGGCGATCACGGGGGGAAGCAGGGACCATGCGGTGTTGTAGAAAGGCATTACAGTCTCAGCAGTCTCGCCGGCGGCAAAGACGGTGGTGGCCAACGACAGCAGCATCATCACAAGGATAGCGGCACGGCTGACCCAACGGTTTCTGTTTCTCATGTTTTTCCTTCCCTTCATAAAAAAATTCAAAAGCGCACGCGCGCATTGGAAACAAAAAAGGACGCCCACTACGGAGCGCCCAACGGTACAACAGTTCCCGAAACGGGGGTCGACAGCGCTCCACGAAGTTCGTGACAGTTCGGGGGATGTTGTCCCACGAACCAGAAGAACGCGCTCAGGCAAGCGAACCCTTCTTCGGCGAAGCCCCCTCTCCCCACGGGACGGCTGCCTGGCCTTGCCCCGGGGTACGCATGGGATCCGCACCTCTATCAAACCGATTTAATTGTAAATATCCTACCACTTTTTCCAACGATTGTCAAGACAAAAGAAGCGGCATCACTCTTCTTTGGGATCAAAAAGATAGAAGGTAAAGGTGCCGGTGGCCACCAGCGTTTCCCCTTCGTCGTGCAGCTGCACCTGAATGACGGACAGGGTGCGCCCGGCTTTTTTGGGGGTGGCGGTGCAACGGATGACCCCACCGGTGGCCGGACGCAGGAATTCCATGGAGCTGCTGACGGTGACGCAGCGCTTGCCCTTAAAGGCGATGGCTGCCGTGCCGGCTACGGTGTCCGCCAGGGTGTAAAGGCAGCCGCCGTGAACGGTGCCGAGGGGGTTGAGGCTGGTGGAGCATACCTCCAGCTGACCTTCGGCATAGTCCGCACGGGCGACGGTGATGTGGAT